>JANOPN010000116.1:0-6270 GCA_031421855.1 Comamonadaceae bacterium | reverse complement strand
GCGCAGACTCAAATCGGTCTGCGGTCCGATGCGCCAATGCCGCTGTCCGCGCACTTGCAGCAAAAACACGTCGTAGCTGTCAAAGTGCGGGCCAACCCCGCCGCCGTCGGTGGCAAAGCTCACCATGACGTCGTCAAGCCGAGCATCAGGCAAAAAGCGAAACTGCTTGAGCAATTGATGGGTGGGCTCGTGGTGCACGTCCACGCCCTGCACCAGCACGCTCCAATTAGGCAAGCTCCGCTGGGGCAGCGCGTTTAACTCATCAAACGGCCCATGCAGTAACTGGTAGTCGGGCGGCTTGAGCGGCGACTTGGCACGCACGCCTTTAGTTGGCGCGCTTTGCACAACGGCCCGTGATTGCACCGCTTCGCGCGTCGCTAGCTCAAACAGTGCGTCGACACTCAGGGGTTGTTGGTCAGAGGTGAAATAATCAACACCAGTGTTGCGCACGAGCAATGGCTTTTTTTGCCAGTACTCGCGCATGAATATCTCGGGCGACAGCCCGGCTAACAGCGGCGTGGGTTGAGTGATGTCCATGGGGGAATTATGAAAGTATCTGAGCAGTGTGTGGTGGCGTTGACCTGGAAACTCACCGACGGCGGTAACGACATGCTCGATGAGCTTGACGCACCCGTGGCATTCTTGGTGGGCGGTGACGACTTGCTGCCCGCGATCGACGCGGCTTTGCTGGGCAAAACCGCCGGTGAATCGGTTCAATTGCAAATCGAGCCCGAGCACGCCTTTGGCAACTATGACGAGCAACTCGTGTTCCTGGAGCCACGAAACTGCTTTCCAGCCGACTTGGAGAGCGGCGAAATGTTTGAAGACCTGCCCATTGGTTGCACCGCCGACGCACCCAAAGGCATCATCTACACCGTTCAAGACGTGTACCCCGAGCATGTGGTGCTAGACGGCAACCACCCCTTGGCGGGTGTCACGCTTCGCCTCACAGCCAAAATTCACAGCGTGCGTGAAGCCACGCTTGACGAAATCGGCGCAGGCACGCTCGGTGTCGGATTCTTCAAAATCCTGCCACCACAAGGCCCGGGGCCGCACGATCACGTGCATTGAATCAGCGTCCGATTCACTATTTATTTGATAGCAACAACTTCAATGGATTCGGAGACCAAGGGCCAATAACTATCAAATTTTGGGTGGCGGAGTCAAAAATCAGCTCTGGGGCTTCGGATTCATTGGGTTTTGGCTGTGTGCAGGCGATTTTGAGCGGCGACTTCTTGGTCGCGAAGCTTGAAGCGCTGAATCTTGCCGGTGGCAGTCTTGGGTAAATCGCTCACGAACTCGATCAGACGCGGGTACTTGTAAGGAGCGAGCTTGTCTTTCACAAAAGCTTTCAGTTCATCCGCCGTCACGGCGGCTGACGACTTGAGCACCACAAACGCTTTCGTCTTGGTCAGGCCTTCGCCGTCAGGTACGCCAATGACGGCGGCTTCTAGCACCGCCGCATGCTGCACGAGCGTGGCCTCTATTTCAAACGGCGACACATAAATGCCGCTGACTTTGAGCATGTCATCGCTGCGCCCGCCATAGGTGTAGCTTCCGTCAGCATTGCGTGTGTATTTATCGCCGCTCTTGGTCCAACCACCTTGAAAGGTCTCGCGCGTCTTCTCGCGGTTGCCCCAGTACATGATGGCAGCCGTTGGGCCACTGATATAGAGATCGCCCGACTCGCCGTCCGGCACCGGCAGTCCATCATCACCGCGCAGTTCCACCGCATAGCCTTGTACCGGCCAGCCTGTGGTGCCATAGCGCACCCGCTGCGGCAAGTTGGACAAGAAAATGTGCAACATCTCGGTGGAGCCGATGCCGTCTACGATATCCACACCAAAATGAGCCTTGAAACGCAAGCCCAGTTCCGCGGGCAAGGCCTCGCCAGCAGAAGATACCAGGCGCAAAGTCACATCGCCGCGCATCGGAAGATTCGGGCTGGCCAACATGCCAGCAAAACCAGTGGGAGCCCCAAAGAAGACGGTGGGTGGTTGGCCGCCTACAAGCCCCTTCCATCGCTGAAACGTGGCGTCAGGCGTGGCACGCTCTCCCATCAAGATCGTGGTGGCACCGACACTCATTGGAAAGGTCAGCGCGTTGCCCAAACCGTAGGCGAAAAACAATTTGGCCGCCGAGAAGCAAACATCACTTTCCTGCAAATTCAAAACACCCTTCCCATACAGCTCCGCCGTCCAGTACGGGTTGCCATGCGAATGGAGCACGCCTTTGGGGCGGCCGGTGGATCCTGAGGAATACAGCCAAAAACCGGGGTCATCTGAACCCGTGGTTGCCGGCTTGGTCATCGGCGACTGCGCTCGCACAAAGGCCTCAAACGCCACTTCCGCCGGATGCAAGGGCGCCACCGGATGCGACACCACGACCTTGCTCACCTCGTGGTCAGACTTGATCAAGGCCACATTCAGTGCGGGCAACAGGGCACCCGACACCAACACGGCCTGGGCTCGCGAATGTTCCAGCATGTAGGCATAGTCGTCTGCCGTCAACAGCGTGTTAACGGCCACCGGAACCAGTCCTGCATACATTGCACCCAAAAAGCTCACTGGCCAATCGCAACAGTCGTGCATCAACAACAACACCCGTTCTTCACGTCGGATGCCCAGCGCACGCAATCCTGCAGCCACGCGGCGCACGCGGTCTTCAAGCAAGCCGTAGCTCAGCGGGCCAAAGTCATCTACAAACGCGGTCTTGCCTGCCCGCATTGCATTCAATTGCAACAGATGCTGGGCAAAGTTAAATGGGTGCGGCAGGGTCATGGTTTCTTTGCCGCCGGGGGTGTTTAAGGGCACGGTGGGTCTCCTTCTTCATGTTTTGGGCTGATTTCGCTGGGGATTCCACCAATCAAGTCAGTTGCGCTGGAAGTGTGGTGCTGGCATCACCCTGATGCAGGCGGGCTTGTCAAGATGCATGATATGAATTATTGTGCATGAACAAACCATAATGCCCGATCACCACCCCGTCAAGCACTATATTGCATAAATTCGGGTTTATACTGATTTTCGCCATGATCACCGACCTTCAACAGCCACCCGCACTGTCATTCGTTGCCGACCTCATCGCGCAACCGCCTGCAAAAAATCCGTTTTTGGTCATTTTGGGCCACCGTGTCCGATCCCTGCGCGCACGCCGTGGCATGACGCGCAAGGCCGTCGCTGCCGCTGCCGATATATCGGAGCGCCACATGGCCAATTTGGAGTATGGCGAGGGAAACGCCTCCATTCTTGTCCTGCTTCAGGTCGCTGGGGCTCTGCAATGCTCCTTGTTTGAGTTGCTGGGCGACGTCACCACGTCCAACCCCGAATGGCTACTGATTCGTGAACTGCTGGAGCAAGCCGACGAGACCACCTTGCGCCGGGCGCGAGTTGCGATTGGAGAGACCCTCGGCACCGGCGGCAGCCCACCGTTGGCAAATTCGCGCTTGGCGCTGGTGGGGCTGCGCGGCGCGGGCAAGTCAACGCTGGGTCAAATGTTGGCCGATGATCTGGGCTTTCCGTTTGTAGAACTCAGTCGCGAAATCGAGAAATTTGCTGGCTGTAGCGTCAATGAGATCCAAAACCTGTACGGCATGAATGCGTACCGCCGCTACGAGCGTCGCGCCCTGGAAGAAGCCATACAAATCTACCCCGATGCGGTCATTGCCACCCCGGGCGGCTTGGTGTCGGATCCGGCCACATTCAACCAGATGCTGTCTCACTGCACAACAATCTGGCTGCACGCAGACCCTGAAGATCACATGAAGCGAGTGCTGGATCAGGGTGACTTGCGCCCCATGGCCCAAAGCGAGGAAGCCATGACGGACCTGAAAAGCATCCTCGCCGGGCGTGCCGCTTTTTACAGCAAATCACAACTCCAGCTCGATACCAGCGCACAACCACTGGACGCGACTTTTCAGGTTTTGCGCCAAATGGTTCGCAATCACCTGCAACTTCAGGCCTGAGCCGTTCTGCTGGGCAATTGAAAAAATGGCTTGACTGATCGCGCATTAATGCAATATATTTCACAACACTCAAATAGCTATCTGCACTGAATTACATCTTTCTTGGAGACAACCCATGAGCACTGCCACCCCATCCCGTGTCGAATACCAGACCCATCCGAGCCAGTACCACCACGTCAAACTGGCGTTCAACGGCGCCATCGCCACGCTCTCGATCGACATCGACGAAAACGCCGGTCTGCGCAGCGGCTACAAACTCAAGCTCAACAGCTACGACCTCGGTGTTGACATTGAATTGAATGATGCCATTGGCCGCATCCGCTTTGAGCACCCCGAGGTGCGCACGGTCGTGGTCACCAGCGCCAAGGAAAAAGTGTTCTGTTCTGGCGCCAATATTTTCATGTTGGGGGTGTCAAGCCACGCTTGGAAGGTGAACTTCTGCAAATTCACCAACGAGACCAGAAATGGCCTTGAAGACAGCTCCAAACACAGTGGCCTGAAGTTCTTGGCAGCCGTCAACGGCGCTTGCGCCGGGGGCGGTTATGAGCTGGCCTTGGCATGTGACGAAATCATCCTGGTTGACGATCGCAGCAGCGCCGTCAGCCTGCCCGAAGTGCCGCTACTGGGCGTGCTACCCGGCACCGGTGGCCTGACCCGGGTGACAGACAAGCGCCACGTTCGTCATGACCTAGCCGATATTTTTTGCACCAGTGTTGAAGGCGTGCGTGGCCAAAAAGCCAAAGACTGGCGCTTGGTTGATGACATCGCCAAGCCTGCTGTGTTTGCAGCGAAAGTACAGGAGCGCGCCCTTGCGCTGGCAGATCAAAGTGACCGCCCTGCAAACGGCAAGGGGGTGACGCTGAAACCACTGCAGCGCACCGTGGACGCGGACGCTTTGCGTTACCAGCATGTCCGCGTGGAAATCGACCGCGCCAAACGCAGCGCCACATTCATCGTCAAAAGCCCCGTTGGCCCTCAGCCTACCGACATCGCTGGCATTGAAGCATCGGGTGACCAGTGGTACCCACTGGCCATGGCGCGTGAACTGGAAGATGCAATTTTGCAAATGCGCACCAACGAACTGGACATTGGCATCTGGCTGATGAAAACCCAGGGCGACGCGGCCGCAGTACTGGCCATGGACGCCAGCCTCATCGCCAATCAAGACCATTGGCTCGTGCGCGAAACCATCGGCCTGCTGCGCCGCACGCTGTCACGTCTGGACGTTTCGTCACGCAGCCTGTTCGCACTGATTGAGCCCGGCTCCTGCTTTGCCGGCACCTTGCTGGAACTGGCCCTGGCCTGCGACCGCAGCTACATGCTGATTCTGCCCGACGATGCGGCTGCAACACCCCAGATCACGGTGGCGGACAGCAATTTCGGGCTTTACCCGATGGTGACCGATCAAAGTCGCCTGCAGCGCCGCTTCTACAACGAACAACCCGCGCTGAATGCCGTGCGCGAGCAGTCAGGCAAAGCCTTAGACGCCGATGCGGCCTTCGCCGTAGGCCTGGTGACCTCTAACCCGGACGACATTGACTGGACAGATGAGGTGCGGATTGCCATTGAAGAGCGCATCGCCATGTCGCCCGACGCACTCACAGGCCTGGAGGCCAACCTGCGTTTCAACGGCCCCGAGAACATGTTCACCCGTGTCTTTGGACGCCTGACCGCATGGCAAAACTGGATATTCCAGCGCCCCAACGCTGTGGGTGAGTTTGGAGCCCTGAAGGTTTACGGCAAGGGCAACAAAGCTGTTTTCGATTGGAATCGCGTTTAACGACTTGAGCAACACCTCGCCCACCGCCGCCCCAACAGCCGATGCCTCCACGCCGATGGCTTGGGTGGTGTTTGGGGTCGGTTCGGGTGGATGTGCAGTTCAACGCAGAGGACGCAGAGAGCTCAGTAGAGGGTTACGGATTTTTTTCAGTGCCTTTATGGCACTTGGTCACCGGATTCATTGGGTTTGTTGCTATGAAATTTGGGTAAAAATTGTCGCAATGAAAAACTTGATCCCGCCTCCCGGCAAACGGCCATTGCGAAGACGTTTGCCATCTCGGGTTCAACAGTCAGTCGCGTGATCTTGGCGGCAAAAAGTACGACGGCAGTGTCACATGATGAAGAGTGAAGTGAGACTACGTACCGGAAAAATGGGAAATGGGAGACCGGACCCAATACTGTTCGGTTAAGTGATTTCCTGCTATGATTCATTTCCGTAACCACCGCGGAGAAGATCATGGCAAGAACCAAAGCTGGACTCGGTGAAGGCGTGAGGCTGGCGGACTTCCTCAGCATGAGTTTGCTTGCGC
>JANOPN010000115.1:0-32855 GCA_031421855.1 Comamonadaceae bacterium | reverse complement strand
CTTTCGAGGTGCTTCAGACAGTTCGTGCGCGACCTCCTGCCATGCCGCCAATGCTTGGCTCAGCGACAGTCGCCTCATCGTTGCGCGGCGTAACAACTCCAGCATCAGACATGTTTCGCGCCACAAACAACGCTCGCGTGGGACTGGGTCTCTCGGCTGCGAGCTCTCCGCGCTCGGCTGCACATCATTTGTCGTGCCCCCAGGGGGAAACAAGCTCCGCGTGGAGCAACAAAGCGTCGGTTAAGAAGGCCACCAGCAACTTACCTTGGAGCCAAGCCTTGGCGGCCACGGCATCATGTTTTTTTAGGTGACCCAGCCCCACCAAAGACTTCAGTCGCTTGAAGTTGAGCTCTATCTGCCACCGACCCCGATACAGCTCCAGCACCGTTTGCGTGCTCACCTCATCACCCAGTGTGGTGAAGATGAACACATAGCCCGCAGCCTCCAGCGTTTGGGGTTGTATGGCGCACCCCGAGCGCTGGCTCTCGCGCGCAACCCGCTTTCGTCCCAACTCGGCCGAGGCCTCGCTTTTCTTGACTGCAACCAGTCGGCCGCTCAAAAATCGCTTGCCGAACTTCACGCGCACCGGCCAACTTCCGCTGGCTCCAGCCCCCAACTGCCTCAGCAAACTCAGCACGCACTGGCGCTGATTGGTTAGGTCGTACAGCGGCAGCGTCACCAAATTGGTGCGTACTATCACATCGCCCGAGCAATCAATGACGTGCGCGACACCCGCAGGATTGGCATAGCAGCGATCCGCCATGAGGATGTCGCCGGGTTGAACATCAAAGACCTTGAGCGTCTCGCCCACACGCGTGGTGCTGACGATGACCTCGTCGCAGCGCAAATCCGGCAGCCCGATGGCGTAGTGCAGCCGCCACTTGGAGCCGGTTGGCCCAGGCTCGCTGACCGTGCTGCCGTCCACCACGCGCATGCGTCTGGGCTTGCCGTCTCTGAGTGGCCACGCGCAGGCCGATGCAGGAAAGCGCTGGCGCACGCCCTGAGACATCCAGCCAAACCAGTCACCACAGGCGCGCAATCGCTTGAGCACGGCCACATCACTCATGCAGGCCAAGCCAGCGAGCCGGGCCTGAACGGCAGTTTCGCGAAGGCCACAGCCCTGGGCGAGGTGAATGAGCATCACGCGCAACAAGGTTGCCGGGTTGGCCAAAGCACGGCTGCGGCGCATGGCTTTCAACTCGCGGGCTTTGTCCTGCCAGCCCTGAGGAAGCATGCTCTCGACAATGGCCCAATCCTCCCTCAACGACAAGTCGTCAAATCCATCACTTGAAAGCGGCTGAGCATCCATGGGTCGATCTCACAAATGGTTTGAGTAATCGCAGTATCCACGAATTCGAACAGAAAGTCACTTTTAAGTTAGCGCATATGCGCGAAGGCGGCAATCCAGGGCAACACCAGCCGCTCGCAGATTGGCAGGTGCTGGTTGCGTGGTGGAGGCATTCAACGCAGAGGCGCTGAGGGCGCAGAGAGCCCTGAAGAGGGTTTTTGGGTTTTTTCAGTGCTTCTTTGGCACTTGGTCTCCGGATTCATTGGGTTTGTTGCTATGAATTTTGGATGGATTCTGAGTCATTCGGATACCAATCTATCGACGAAAAACCGGACTTGGTATCTACCGACCTTTAAATTTTGGGCCTGACCCCATCTTCTGCACACTCAAAGGAGAGTTGCAAGCGCACCTGGTGCGCTACGCAGACGACTTTGTGGTGCTGTGCCGCAAAGGTGTAGAAGAGCCGCTAAAAGTGGTGCGCCACGTCCTGCAAAGGCTAGACCTCCAACTCAACGAGGCCAAAACCCGCAGCGTGGATGCCACTCAAGACGGCGTTAACTTCTTAGGATTTGAGCTTCGCATCAGAAAAGGAAGACGCAGCGGCAAACCGTATCCGCATGTCAGCCCATCAGCCAAAGCCGTGATCAAAATTCAGGCCAAACTGACCCAGCAGACGGCGCGGCAGAGAACGCCCATTGCCTTGGACAAGATCGTAGGAGAAGTCAACCGAAGCCTCAGAGGCTGGGTGAACTACTTCAACTACAGAAATTCGACTCAGGCGATGGAAAAAGTCAAACTGCACGCGGAACAGCGCCTGCGCACCCATCTGACGAAGCGCCACAAAGTGAAAGACCGGGGCATCGGCGAAGGCCGCTTTCCCAGTGTGAAGCTGTACGAGCGCTACGGGCTATACAAAGTGTCGACGGTAGCGGGCTGGAAACAAGCGCATGCCTAATGTGAAAAACACAGGAAAGCCGTGTGCGGGAAAATCGCATGCACGGTTTGATGAGGGAGGGCAGGCGAAAGCCTGTTCTCTACTCTACCTCGCTTTCTCATGGCGACCCGCAACGCACAAAGCGCTGCTGCCCATGCGCACGACGCGCCGAAGCACGGCCAAGGAATCCGGGCCGCGGTTGACCAGATCGCCCAAGAAAACAGCGGCATCCGCGCCGGGGTTGAATGCAATTTCCGTCAGCAAGCGTCCCAAGGGTTCGTCGCAACCCTGCACATCGCCAATCAGCCAAACGCTCATCGATTCAGCGGATCGGCCCACCGGGCACCCAATGCACGTCGAAAATGCTGCCCGCAAAATCAAGGTACTGTGAAGTAGACGGCTCGGTGATCAGCAGATGGACGCCCGGCTGGCTGAATTCCGACGTTACCCCGGAGGCCCTGCAATAGCCAGAAAAATCAACCACACACGTCACAGATGCCACCGGCTTGTACACGTAGTCTCGACCGGTCTCGTAGTGGGTATGCATGTGGGTGCCACGGTTGAAGAGCGGCAAACGACTTGCGTTAGAGGCCCTGGCACCAGGCTTTGGGCTGTATAACTCCAGGCCGATGACCGAAGTGACCGCGACCAGTACTTCGTCGGTTTTGGTGCAATCGCCAAACCCTGCCGTAAGCGCCGCGGTTTGAACTGGAGGTCTCAATGCCTTCACCCAGCCTAAGGAATTGTCTGAGGATGTCTGGTTCACCGAAATGTCGTCGCGCCGAAACCAATGCACATGCAGCACATAGCCGCCTTTGTTGAACACGCATTGTTTGGCCTGTGCCTGTGGTGCATGCAGACCACCCAGCAGTGCCAGCAGGCCGGGCAACAGGGCCGATGCAAAGACCAACAGGGGATTTTTCACTTTCATTGCTTTCTCCAAAAGTTGCATCTTGATTCGGCTCATTGTAGGAAGCGGCTTGCACTTGTGCTAGCGCCATTTGCTGGCACATTTGTACCAAGGCAGTGCGGTTGTGCACGGTTACACTGGCCAAAGCTCAACACCGGGCGCGGAAGGTTGCCGTGCCATGCTTCATGGACGTTCTCATCATCGTAGTTCTGACCTTGTTCAACGGGCTTTTGCCATGAGCGAGATGGCGGTGTCGGCTTCCAAGCAAGAAGCATGAGGGGCAGGTCTCCCATCTTGCATGCCAAAACCCGCCAAAACTGTCTCCCAGCCTTCGCGAGGGTGACGCTCGGTTGGACGGTGTACCGGCTAGGCCATGCTGGCGGCTGCGTGGATTGACGGGCTAGTTGATCCGAGCATCTCAAATCACCGGTTGAGGCAAAATTTGGTGGTAAATGTGCCGTTGGTCACCGGATTTATTGAGATTGTTGCTATGGTATCGAGAGTTCCTAGCTGATCTTCAGGCCAAACGGGTTGGGGGCCACTAGGTCGAGCAATTCGGTGGTGTCGGTTGCGTTCAGGCTCAGCCGCCACGCATGCAGATGCATGCGGGTCACGCCGAATTTGGCCAGAGCCTTGTTGCGAGCAAAGTCGCCGTATTTGTCGTCGCCAATGATCGGATGACCAGAGCTCGCCAAGTGAACCCGAATTTGGTGGGTGCGACCGGTTTTGATCGTGACCTCAAGCAAGCTGGCGCTGGTGTCTGAGCCGACCGCAGCAACCCAGTCCAGTCCGAGCTGCGAACAGGGCACGCTGGCGACGACTTTGACGATGCTGATGGCGCGTTTGCCGTGCTCGGCCGCTTCGTCATCATCGCCGTCGCTGGGGGTTGCCAGGCGAACCCGGCGCTCACCGTTGGCGGCCAGGTATTTGTGAAGTGCCTTGTCGATGACTTTGAGTTTGGCCGGCCAAGCGCCCCAAACCCAGGCTAAGTAGGTCTTTTGCACGCTGCGGTCGCGGAATTGGGCCTGCACGGCGTTGAGCGATGATCGTTTTTTGGCGATGAGCAGGATGCCGCTGGTGTCTCGGTCAAGGCGGTGTACCAACTCCAAAAACTTGGCCTCGGGGCGGGCTGAGCGAAGTTGCTCGATCACGCCAAAACTCACGCCGCTGCCGCCATGCACGGCGACTCCTTGGGGCTTGTTGATGGCAATCAGGCGCTCGTCTTCATGCAAGATGGTGAACTGGCGGGGTGGAACTTGCGCGGCCAACATAATCTTGTCGGCAGCTGCTTGCGAGGTTCGCAGGGGCGGCAGGCGGACGATTTCACCGGTTTTGAGGCGGGTATCGGCTTGCACTCGGCCTTTGTTGACCCGTACTTCGCCTGAACGGATGATGCGGTAAATGTGGGTTTTGGGCACCCCTTTGAGCTCTCGCATCAAGAAATTGTCCAGACGCTGGCCGTCCGAGCCATCGTCGACCGTTAGCAGTTTGACAGCGGCGGCAGGAGCCGCAGGGGCGGTTGATGAAGTGGTGGGCGTCACAGCTCGATTGTCACCTCGAGCGGTCAAAGCAGGCCTCGTTGGCGCATATAATGTTCACAGCCCGCATTGGCACGTAAGTTGTTGATTTGGCACACAAAAAGGTGTGATCAGGTTTGACGGCGGTGTGCGCGATGCTGGAAATGCCCCAACCAGGGCACCTTGTGATCGAATCGGACGAAATACATGGGCGTTTGGCTGTTGCGTTGACTGATTAGTTGGCGCGCGATGGTCATTTGCCCCACCACAGAAATGAACTGGCTGCTGTTTTGGCATTTCAATTGGCTCACATCGGGTATCAAAACCCTGTGCATGCCATTTTTTGTCAAAAATCCTGCTTTGGTCCTAGTATCTAGGCCTATCAATGCTACAAACATCGTAGCATTTCGCCAGTCTTTTCAGCCGCAACACAGCCGTGTTGTGGTTTCGCTTTGGCCGTTTGTGCCCTTGCGGCACCCGCCCACCAGCTGACTTTTCGCCCGCGTCGCCGCGTGTGGGGCATTTGGCCCGCGCCGTGACCTTTGACCACTTTGTGCCTGCGTTGGTTTGCCCCTGATTTTGAGGGCTGCCGGATGACTTGGCGCGCGCGAATTGCCGCCAATCTCGTCCCACAAGCGTGCCATGTTGTGCGCACAGGAGAGTTTTGCGATGAAACGCATGTTGATCAACGCCACCCAGGTGGAAGAAAAGCGTTTGGCCATTGTTGAGGGTCAAAAGCTGCTGGATTACGAAATTGAAATTGACGGGCGTGAACAGCGCAAGGGCAATATCTACCAAGCCATCGTGACGCGCGTCGAGCCCTCGCTGGAGGCTTGTTTTGTGGATTACGGCGAAGACCGCCACGGTTTTTTGCCGTTCAAAGAAATCTCGAAGACCTACTTCAACGGCAATGTGCCGCCAAGCCAAGCGCGCATTCAGGACGTGATTCGCGAGGGTCAGCAGCTTTTGGTGCAGGTCGAAAAAGAAGAGCGCGGCAACAAAGGCGCGGCTTTAACGACTTATGTGAGTTTGGCTGGGCGCTACATCGTGCTCATGCCCAACAACCCACGCGGAGGCGGTGTGAGCCGTCGCATCGAGGGTGACGAGCGCGCTGAGCTCAAAGAAGCCATGGATCAGTTGCAGTATCCAAACGGCATGAGCGTGATTGCTCGCACCAACGGCATCGGGCGCACTGCGCCGGAGTTGCAGTGGGACTTGAACTATTTGCTAAAGCTGTGGGGTGCAGTGGATTCTGCAGCCAAGGGCGGCAAGGGCGCGTTCTTGATTTACCAGGAATCCAGTCTTGTGATTCGCGCGATTCGCGACTACTTCAACAACGACATTGGTGACGTGTTGATCGACACCGACGACATTTTTGAGCAAGCGCAGCAGTTCATGGCGCACGTGATGCCTGAGTATGCCTCGCGTGTGAAGCGCTACCGCGACGACGCGCCCCTGTTTTCGCGTTTCCAAATCGAGCATCAAATCGAGTCGGCTTACTCGCGCACGGTTAATTTGCCGTCGGGTGGTGCCATCGTGATCGACCACACCGAGGCTTTGGTGAGCGTTGACGTGAACTCGGCGCGCGCCATTAAGGGCAGCGACATCGAAGAAACGGCGACCCGCACGAACTTGGAAGCCGCCGATGAAGTGGCTCGTCAAGCGCGTTTGCGTGACTAGGGCGGCCTGATCGTCATCGAATTCATTGACATGGACGAGTCAAGAAACCGCCGCGAGGTTGAAAGCCGCCTGCGCGACGCGCTGCGTCAAGACCGTGCTCGGGTGCAGTTTGGCACCATCAGCAAGTTTGGCCTGATGGAGATGAGCCGCCAGCGGCTGCGCCCGGCCTTGTCTGAGGGCTCATCGATTCCGTGCCCGCGTTGCGGCGGATCCGGCCACATCCGTGACACCGAATCAAGCGCCTTGCAAATTTTGCGGGTGATTCAAGAAGAGTCGATGAAGGACCAAACCGCGGCGGTGAAATGCCAGGTGCCTGTTGAAGTCGCGTCGTTTTTATTGAACGAAAAGCGCGCGGAAATCGCAAAAATTGAGTTGCGTCAGCGAATCAGCGTGTTGATGGTTCCTAACAAGGGTTTGGAGACGCCAAACTACAAGTTGGAGCGCATCAAGCACGACGACCCCCGTTTAGACGATATGCCCGCAAGCTACAAGCAGGCTGAGGAAATTGAAGATCCAAGTGCCGTGACGCGTCGCGCCAGCGAGCCAACCAACCGCCAGGTGCCTGTCATCAAGGGCGTGTTGCCCGATGCGCCTGCGCCAGTCGCCGTGCCAGCGTCGGTGGCGGTAGCCAAAGCGGTGGTGCCTTCTGCACCAGTCGCTGCAGCCGCTGCAGCAACGCCAGTGAGTCGCCCTGCGACTGTGAGCGCATCCGCACCGTCTGAGTCGGGCTTCTTTGCTCGCATCAAGTCGTGGTTTAGTGGTGCGCCAGCGGTCGCCGCTGCGCCTGTTGCGGCACCGGTTGTGTCGACCAACAAGCTTGTCGAGGCCAAAGACAGCGAGCGTCGCGATGACCGAGGTGGTCGGGGTGGCCGTGGCGGTCGCAATGGCCGCAGCGATGATCGCCCGGAGCGCGGTGGTGAACGCGGTGGTGAACGTGGCGGCGAACGCGGTGCAGACCGCGGACGTGGCGGACGCGATGCGCGTCGTCCCGAAGCTCGTGGTGAGCGTGGCGTTGAGGCCCGAGGTGAGGAGCGCAGCGAGGGTCGCATCGAAGACAGAAACGAGCCACGTGTTGATGCTCGCCAAAACGGACGCGATGGCGCGCGTGAAGGTGTACGTGAAGGTGGACGCGAAGGTGGACGCGAAGGTGGACGCGAAGGTGGACGCGAAGGCGGACGTGATGGGGGTCGCGACTCTGGCCGACGTGGCGGTCGCGGCGAAGGCCGTGCCGCGCAGCTTGCTCCTTTGGCCAACGAACAAGCGGTGACCGCTCAAGAGGACAACGCCCCGGTCCAAAACACGGCGTCGGACGGCATCGATGGCCAAACGCCACAGCGCGCACCGCGACAGGATCGTGGTGGACGCGCGGAGCGCAGTGAGCGCAGTGAGCGTCCGGAGCGCGCGCCGCGTGGCGAGAACGCGGTTGGCGGTGAAGTACGCAGTGAGAATCACAATGAAGTTCGCAACGAAGTTCGCAACGAAGTTCGTGCGGAGGGCAACTCATCTGCCGGATCCGACGTCCCGTCAGCAGGCGAAGAAGGTGGTGAACGCACGCGTCGAAGCCGCGACCGTTATGGCCGCGATCGCCGCGAACGCGGTCCACGTAACGATGCGCCACGCGAAGGCGACGGCAGTGGCGGCGGAAATGGCGGCGGTGCCGACGTTGGCGGCATGGTTGTCGCCGCTGCAGCGGCTGGTGTTGGCGTGGCTGCTCTGGCGGCGACTGCAGGCAGCAATTCAGCGTCAAATCAGCCCTTGGTCACCGAATCTATTGACTCTGTTGCTACTAAAAATGAAGTGCCAATTGCCGTCATCGCTGAAGTCAAGCCCGTGCAATTGATCGACCAGGTTGCTGCACCCGTGACCGCGCCTATGGCCGCGCCCGTGGCAGTTAAAGTTGCCGCAACTGCCTCGGTGAGGTCCCCTGTGGCTCAGGTGCCAAGTGCACCAGCTGCGAAAGTGACTGCCCCTGGCCAATTGGTCAAGGCGGTTGCTTTTGATTTGCCTCTTGAATCGCTCCAAGGCGTGGCTGCAGCCAGCGGCTTGGTGTGGGTGCTGTCTGATGCGGCCAAGGTTGATGCGGTAAAAGCAGCAATCGCGGCTGAGCCCAAGCCGATTCGTGTGCCACGTGAGCCCAGTGCGATTGTCGTCGTTGACGAAGGCCCCTTGGTCTTGGTTGAAACCCGAAAAGACTTGAGTCAAGTTCGCTTCGCCTTCGACGAAGCCAAAACCTGATCCATTTCAGTCGGTTTGAAAAAGGCGCCCCAGGGCGCCTTTTTTCATACCTTCATCTGTTTCCTGTTCAACCAGTTGCCGCCCGTTGAAGTGCCGTTTGAGCGCCTGCCGTGTCCCCTCGCTGCTCGGCCAAACTCAAAAGCGCCAGCCATGCTTGGCGAGACAGGTCTCGATCTCCGAGAGCTGGCGCCGCTTGGGTGGCTTGGGTCAACGCTCGCTGTGCTTTCCCCCACAGCTGGCGATCCATGAACACCATGCCAGCCATGAAATTCAGCGCCGCGTCGTTTGGGTGAATCCGTTGCAGCGCCTCGAGTTGGGCAAGCCAATCGCCGCGCTTGGTTTGCACCGTGCTGTCAGCCCCTGGCTCTACGGCCCATGGCAGCACGCGCGCTAGCTTGAGGCGTTGATCTGGCGACAAATCAGCCCAACGAGTCAACGGCGGCAAGAGCCATTCTTGAGCGGTCCGCTGCCACGTGTGCTGCGCCAAGTTGTGACTCGTGCAGACGTGCCGAAGTCGGTCGGCGGCCGCGGCGCTGACCTCAGGCATGGCTTGCTCTGATGAGTCAAGCGACTTCCAAGCAAGCATGAGTTGCGCGGGGTCTTGGGATTGTTTCAAGCAGTCGATGCTCAGACTTCGGCGCAGGCTGAGGGCGGTATCGGCAGAAAATGCGCCGTGCTTGGCCAAGCTGCGGGCGACTTCAAGGGCTTGAGCAGGCGAGTTGCCCATTCGCGCCGCTCTGAGTTGCAGCCGAAGTGCAGCCGTGCGTCGACGCACGCCGGGTGATAGCTGCTGCAGTTGGCGCAAAGCCCCTTTGGGGTCGCGGTCATCAAGTGCAAACCTGGCGCTGCGCAGGCCGAGGCCTTCGCGCAGCGCGCCTGCGCAGGCTGTGCCGACACTTGCACTGACGGCAGACTGAAGCTGCGCATCGCGCTGGGCGCGGTTGAGCAAGGCGTGGTTTGCCTCAGCGGCTAACCAGTGCGCCAATGGCAAGACTGGATGCGGGACATCGTGTGAGTGATCGTGCAGGTTATCAAATGGGTCGTGTTGGTAGGCCTGCGCTTGGGTGACTGCGAGTTGCGCGTCTCTCAGGGTGCGGGTAAAGCGACCGGCCAAGAAATGTGCTGTTCCGTTGGCCAGTGCTTGTACGGCAGATCGCTCGCGTTGCCGAGAGCGCCACTCGCGCGCCGCTTGGGGTAGTCGCAACAAGGCGCGCAATGACAACAAAGCCAGATGCATCAAAAGCGTGAACCCGAGGATGACCAACACAGCCAAATTGATCGAGACATCGAGCCGGTGCGGCGCAACAAAAACCGAGACCACGCCCGAGTTGTCGCCACCGAAGAGGGCCGCAGCGGTGGCGACAGCGAACAATGCGAGTAGCCACAGGGCGAATTTCATGCTCGGCGGCTCATCGGGTTGCGCCAGCCAGCTTCAGGGCTGCGAGCGAGTCATCGGGCCGCGCCACCTCTGGGTTGCGCATGAGCTCCAGTGTTTGGTTAACGAGCGAAGCCACGGTTTGGGTCTTTCGCGACTGGGTGTCGAAGTATTTGTCCAGGCTGGCGCGGACTTGGACTAAATCAGACCGAGCCGATTCGGCTTGCCTGGCTAAAAGCCCTAAGCGGGCGTTCAGGATGCGCAATTTGATGTTTTCGCGCAGCATGTACGACTGCTCGGGCGCGAGCAAGGTGGCTTCTGGCGCGTCGATGCGGCTGAGCCGCACGAGGCTCAGTGCCTGCGAAGTGACTGCTCGCCAAAAGCCGTGGATTTGCTCGGACAGGGTCTTGGGCGATTCATCGCCGGGCCCAGCGACGGTCGAAGCGGGTCGGGCGGGCTTAGGGGATTGCGATGTCGACAGATTGGTGCGCGCCGGGATCGCGTTGGCCATCGGCAAGTCATCGATTGAGTGCGCCAACTCGTCAAGCTTGGTGAGGAGGCTCGGGATGTCGGTCGTGGTGCTGCTGCGCATCCGATTCAAATCTTTGTTGATGGCCCGCTGCACACCGGCAAGGCGCGGTTGGGCTGCACGGGTGATGCGTTGATCGGCCGATTTCAGGGCAGCAATGAGCGGCTCCATTGACCCGGTCAATGAGGCTTGCTGGTGAGCCAAGCGCAGCGCGGAGTCGATGTCTTCAAGCAAATTTTCGTCCCGCGAGCGCGACAAGCTTTGGATCAACTCCTCGAGTTGGCTTCGCTGCAGGCTGACCTCGGCGAGCTTGGCCTCCAGCAAACTTTGTTTTGCCACTGCTTCCCGGGCGCCCTCACTGGCTGATTTGGCCAGCGAACGGGCCTCTGCGCTGATGGCGCTGGCTTGGGCGTTTTGCAAGGCGAGTTGCTCTTGGATGGTGTTCAAGCGCAGCCAGGTGCTCACGGTCGCCACACCAAACGCACCAACCAAAAGCCACGGCAAGTGGTGCAACCATCGAGACGACTGGGGTTTGTCGGCGCTGGTTTCGGTGGCTGTTGGCTCAGTCATCGCTCAATTGTAGGGATTGCGCCCACTCAACAGCGCTGTGTCCAGCGTCGCCTTGATCGACTCGGACGAGACCCCAGTCGCGTGCCAGCGACGCGATGCTGGGGTGTGTGGTCAAGACCCGAACATTGGCAAGCTGCGACGGTGTGAATACGACGCAGTCCATCAAGTGCGAAAGAACTTGACCGTTTGCAAAGATCCACGCGTCACCGCGTGCAAATGACGCACGTGCCAAGTCGCAGGCCTCTTGGCTCATGGGCACGAGCCGACGCTCGTAAACCACGTGGGTCGTGACGTCCACGCCAGCAGCAAGCAACTGTTGCGCCAACCATGGCCGCCCCACTTGACCGTCGGCATCGCGACCGCGAATGATCCAAACCGATGCCGGTCGAGGCCAAGCTTGCACTTGGGGCTCGACCACCGCCCAGAGCGCCTCAGAATCGAACTGAGGCCTTTGGCCGCTTGGACAGGCAAGGTTTGACTCGGCCACACCAATTTTGGCCAGCGCCGCAGCGGTTGACGGGCCAGTCGCCCAGTGCACAGGTTGTGAGTGCGTCGATTCAAAATTGATAGCAACAGACTCAATGGATCCGGAGACCAAGGGGCTATTTTCCACAAAATTAGTGCCCCACAGAGCTTCTACGGCATTTGCGCTGACATACATGATGGCGCGAGGCGTGGGGCGCTGTGCAATCAACTCCGCACGCTGGCCTTCAGTCAGGCTTGGCGTGACTTGTAGGCCGCCAAAATGGGTCGCGTCAAAGCCCAGCGAACGCAAGCCTGCAGCGCCAGCTTGTGCTTCGCGTTGAGCCCGTGCGACGACGACCTTGATCGGTTGTGAATCGCGAGTGGGTGCGCGAGTGTGGCTCACCGAATTCAGCTTGATAGCAAATCGCCCGCCACAGCAAGCCCTAAGTCAAGTGCCTGCTCCACTGTGTGAACCGGCGCGGTGCGTCGCGCTTTCAGCAAACGACCTTTTGCGTCGTCAAAAAAAGCCGCATCAATGGATAAATCAGTGCCAACCCAGGTGGCATGCGCCGCCAACGGCAGCGTGCAACTGCCGCCTAAGGCGCGGCTGACTGCTCGCTCAGCCGAGCAAGCCAGCTCGGTGGCGTGGTCGCTCAAGGGCGACAAGATCGAGAGCAGATCGTCTCGCCCTTCGAGGATCTCAATGCCCAGCGCAGCCTGGCCTGCGGCTGGCGGCATCTCAGTCAAGCTGAAGCAGCTTTTGATTCGGCCCTCAAGCCCCAAGCGCTTCAAGCCTGCCGCTGCCAAGACAATGGCGTCAAAACTACCGTCGTCAAGCTTACGCAGCCGGGTATCGAGGTTGCCACGCAGGGGTTCGATCCGCAGATCAGGCCGTTGACCATGCAAGAGGGCCATGCGGCGAAGGCTCGATGTGCCCACACACGCGCCTATCGGTAAATCTGCCACGCAATGGTGCGAATTGGAGACAAACGCGTCTCGCGCGTCTTCGCGCTCGGTGATGCAAGCCAGCTTAAACCCCGCTGGCATGTTCATTGGCACGTCTTTGAGTGAATGGACGGCGAGATCGGCGCGTCCTTCAAGCAATGCGGCTTCGAGCTCTTTGACAAACAGGCCTTTGCCGCCGATTTTGGCCAACGACTGATCCAAAATTTGATCGCCGCGCGTGGTCATGCCCAAAATGGCAACGGTGTGCCCCAGCGCTTGCAAGCGGTTTTGGATGTGATGGGCCTGCCAAAGCGCCAAGCGGCTTTCGCGGGTAGCAATGGTCAGGTGTGCCATGGGTGCAGTGTCGGGTTTCGTTGAGACGGGAGGCCCGTTTTCGCGTCTGCGCAACTGTCAGCGGGTTACGGACGGGTTTCGTTAAGCGTCTTGTCAAGGACTGGGCGTTGGTGAATGCTAGCATGTGCCGCATGACCCAACCCACCCGTAAACCGACCAAAAAAGCCGTCGCAAGCCACGCAATCAACGATGCGAACAAAGACGCGCCGCTGATTCAGGACATTCGACTGCTTGGTAGGCTTTTGGGTGATGTGATCCGGTCCCAAGAGGGCGCAGGGCCGTTTGACGCGGTCGAGCAGATTCGCCGCTTGAGCGTCGCTTACCGCCGCTCCAGCAGTGAAGCGGATCGCAAGCTGCATGCCCAAGCACTTGATAAAAGCTTGAAGCGTTTGAGTGGCGA
Organism: Comamonadaceae bacterium; assembly: GCA_031421855.1. GTDB lineage: Bacteria > Pseudomonadota > Gammaproteobacteria > Burkholderiales > Burkholderiaceae_C > JAAFHN01. The sequence continues at coordinate 19,653 of JANOPN010000115.1, read as the reverse complement.
CGACAGCGTGACTGTGATTCGAGCGTTCACGTTTTTCAGCCATTTGGCAAATTTGGCAGAAGATCAGCACCACCTTCGCCGCCGCGCGATCCATGAGAGGCAAGGGCATGTGCAGGCCGCAGGGCTATCTGCCGCGTTTGAACGCATTCGCAAAGCGGGTCACAACGCTGGCGATGTAGCCAAAGTGTTGGCGCGCAGCCATGTCAGCGCGGTGTTGACCGCTCACCCCACCGAAGTCCAGCGCAAAAGCATTTTGGACGCCGAGCGCGCGATCTCTGAGCTGCTGGCGCGGCTTGACTCGGCAAGTCCCAGTGAGGCTCCTGCTTTGGAGCGCGAGTTGCATGCGCGCATCACGCAGCTGTGGCAAACCCGCTTGCTGCGCGACAACAAGCTCACGGTTTTGGACGAGATCAACAATGCCTTGAGTTACTACCCAAGGACTTTTTTGCGCGAGATCCCGCGCTTGTATGCCCAAGTGCAGTCGGAGTGCCCGGGCGAGCAAATTGCACCCTTCTTCACGATGGCACATTGGATGGGCGGGGACCGCGATGGCAACCCCAACGTCGGCGCGGCCACACTCAAAATGGCCATGCATCGGCAAAGCGATGTCGCTTTGAATAACCTGCTGGACGAGATTCACTTGCTGGGCGCTGAGCTGTCCATGAGCGAGACCCGAGTGGGGGTGAGCGCTCAAGTCGCTGCATTGGCAGATGCGTCCATGGATAGCAACTCGCACCGAAGCGACGAGCCGTATCGACGCGCAATCGTCGGCATCTATGCGCGAGTCGCGGCAACTTTGAAGGCGTTGACAGGCGAAGTGGCCGCTAGGCAAGCGGCCGAGCGCACGAGTCCGGCGGTCGCGTATGCGAGCGCCGCTGATTTGATGGTCGACTTGCGCGCAATCGAGGCCTCTTTGGTTGCGAACCAAGGTGCTGAAGTCGTGTCGCTGCGCCTCAGCGCGATTTTGAGATCCGTTGAAGTGTTTGGTTTTCACTTGGCAACGGTCGACATTCGTCAAAATTCAACTGATCACGAAGCCGCTGTGGCGCAGCTTTTGCGTGTTGCTCGGGTCTGCGCCGACTACAGCGCGCTGTCTGAGGTGGCCAAACGTTCGGTTTTGCTGGTTTGTCTCAATGACCCTAGGGGCTTGGCGATTGCCAACGCGCCAGTTGACACGTATGTTGAACACACCTTGAGCGAGCTCGCGGTGTTTGACGCAGCCCGCGATGCCATCGCCCGCTTGGGCCGAAACGCGGTGCGGCACGCCATCATCAGCCACACCGAAGATGTCAGCGACTTGCTCGAAGTCTTGGTGCTGCAAAAAGAGGTTGGCTTGTTCACCGGCACCTTGAGTGCCGCCGGTGTGGCGCAACTCATCGTCGTGCCTTTGTTTGAGACGATCGAAGACTTGCAGCAGGCGCCTCGCATCATGAGCGAGTTTTACGCGCTGCCCGGCATGCGCGACTTGGTCATGCGCAGTGGGGCTGAACAAGAAATCATGTTGGGTTACTCCGACAGCAACAAAGACGGCGGCATTTTCACGAGCAACTGGGAGTTGTATCGGACCGAAGTTGCCTTGGTCGAGGTGTTTGCGACCATGCCGCAAATCACCTTGCGCCTTTTTCACGGACGCGGGGGCACGGTTGGGCGCGGCGGCGGACCCAGTTACGACGCGATATTGGCTCAGCCACCCGGCACGGTACGCGGCCAAATTCGACTGACCGAGCAAGGTGAAGTCATTGCCAGCAAGTACGCGCACCCCGAGATTGGCCGTCGAAACTTAGAAACCCTGATTGCCGCCACGCTCGAAGCCACGATGCTAGAGACGACCCGGGCCGCGCCGAAAGCGTTTTTGGAGGCGGCAGAGGTTTTGTCGGTTGCCAGCCGCAACGCTTACCGTGCTTTGGTCTACGAAACCCCGGGTTTCGCCGAATTTTTCTTTGCTGCAACACCAATCCGCGAAATTGCGCAGCTCAACATTGGTTCGCGACCCGCGTCCCGCAAGGCCTCGAACCGAATTGAAGACTTGCGCGCAATTCCCTGGGGATTTGGCTGGGGTCAAAGTAGGGCAATGCTGCCCGGCTGGTATGGCATTGGAAGTGCTGTGGAGGCGTTTTTAGGCGGTTTTGATCAAGGAAATGGCACTGGGTCACCGGATTTAAAGGTTTTGTTGCTACAAAAAATGGAGCGACAATGGCCCTTTTTCAGGACACTGTTGTCCAACGTCGACATGGTGATGGCTAAAAGTGATCTGGCTTTGGCCCGCCGCTACGCCGGATTAGTTGGCAATGCCAAACTGCGCGCCAAGGTACTCAGTGCGATCGAATCCGAATGGGCGCGGACAGAAAAAGCCATGAATCTCATCACGGGGCGCGACGAAAGGCTTGGAACCAACCCGAGCCTGAAACGCAGCATCGAGCATCGATTTCCCTACATCGACCCATTGCATCACCTCCAAGTCGAGTTAATCCGCCGGCTTCGAGCCGGCGATGCAAGTGAGCGAGTTCAGCGCGGCATTCACATTGCCATCAATGGCATTGCTGCGGGGTTGCGAAATACTGGATAGGTATCGGTGATGCAGCTGCCAGTTTAGAGCGTGATTCCAGTTACCATCTCTACGTGGCTTTGTGAAAAATCAGTCGGCGCAGTACGAGCTGAGAAAAAAACATATTGGGAGGTATTTTGGGAGCTGCTCAGACAGACTATTTGGACGTGACGGAGCTCGCGGGTGATGATGTCACTGCCGAGCAAGTCGCCCGCATGCACAGACGCTACGCGTGGGTCGCAGCAAATGTCCGTGATCTCGATGTGCTTGAGGTGGCCTGCGGCACGGGCCAGGGAGCAGCTTTGATCGCGGCATCGGCCCGGTCCTATGTTGGAATCGACACGTCAACTGCGATGATTGAGCGTGCCAAGCAGCATTACGCAAGCCGTTTGAGATTCATGCAGCTTGGTGCTGATTCGTTGTCGACCTTGAGCAGTCAGTTCGACTCAATTGTGGTGTGCGAGGCGCTCTATTATTTTGACTCGGTTGAGCAGTTTTTCGCTGATGCAGCAGCCCGTTTGCGACCGGGTGGGCAACTGCTGATCGTCACAGCAAATAAAGATTTGTTTGATTTCAATCCCAGTCCGTACAGCGTTCAGTACAACGGAGTGACCGAGCTCAGCCAAAAGCTTCAAGCAGCTGGCTTCGATTGTGCTTTTTTCGGTGACACGCCTGTGAGCGAGGTCGGTTTGGCTCAGCGGTTGTTGCGACCTATCAAGGCAGTTGCTAGCAATTTGGGCCTCATGCCAAAAACGATGGCAGGTAAAAAGCTGCTTAAGCGACTCGTTTTTGGGTCATTGGTCAAAATGCCGCATGAATTGACGCATTTGAGCGACTTTGATGCGTCGCCGATGCCGTTGGCGGGGGACAGGGTGGATCGGACCTGCAAAGTGATCTACTGTCTCGCAACACGGGTAGGAACTGCCGCCTAGCCCTTTGCAGCACTTCAAATCTATTTCGCACCATGAGCACCATTCCATTTTTTCCGTACCCCGACTTGTTCAAGGCTGACGAAGCAGCTTTAATGGAAGTCATGCGGGAGGTTTGTGCCCGCGGTGCGTACATTTTGCAAAAAGACTGTGTTGAACTTGAAGCCCGGTTGCGAGAATTTACTGGGTCGAAGCATGCGTTTGGTGTGGCAAACGGGACCGATGCAATCGTGATTGGCCTGAAGGCCGTGGGCATCGGCCTGGGCGATGAGGTCATCATGCCATCGCACACCTACGTTGCTACGGCTGCCGCTTGCCACTGGGTCGGTGCCGTAGCCGTCTTGGCCGAGTCTGGGCCGGATCGCATGTTGGATGCTGGCGACATTGAGCACCGAATCACTGAGAAGACAAAAGCCATCATGCCGGTTCAGCTCAATGGGAGAACATGCGACATGGCGCGCATACAAGCTATTGCCGACAAACACAAATTGTTGGTTGTTGAAGATGCCGCTCAAGCGCTAGGTTCGCAATTTGGCGGACGCTCGGCTGGGACATTTGGCGCATTTGGCACCTACAGCTTCTATCCGGCGAAATTGTTGGGCTGTTTTGGCGACGGTGGAGCGATTTTGACGCAGGACGATCGCGTGGCGGAGCAAATCAAGTTGCTCAGAGATCATGGTCGAAACGACGACGGCAAGGTCGTGGCGTGGGGCTTGAATTCCCGGCTTGACAACCTTCAGGCGGCGGTGCTCAACCACAAGTTCAAGACGTTTGATGCTGACATTTCGCGTCGTCGTGCGATTGCAAACCAATACGAATCCCAGCTTGGGTCTCTGTCTGAGTTGCAGTTACCGAGGGCGCCAGACGCGGACGCTCAACACTTCGACGTTTTTCAGAACTACGAAATTGAGGCCGATCGGCGCGATGAGCTTCGCGAATCGTTGACTGCACAAGGCATTCGCACGATCGTGCAATGGGCGGGAACACCGGTTCATCGATTCCACGAATTGGGATTCACGGTTGCGTTACCGCGGTGCGATGCATTTTTCAAGCGGTGCATGTTGTTGCCAATGAATACTGGCCTAACCGATGCGCAGGTTGATCGCATTTGTTTGGCCATTCGGGGCTTTTATGGGCGGTAGTGACGCAATTGGAGTTGATTGCAGGCCGTGGGATCGACCCTCGCAGCCAGCGATTGAGCGATTGGGATCGCTTGCGGACCCTGCGCTGCATCATGGTGCAATTGATGTTAGCGGTGAGTTAGTCGATGAGCTGATTGCCGACTACCGCATGATGAACCTCATTCGCCGAGCCGAAGAGTTGATTGGCGAGGCATCAACGCGGCGCGAGGTGAAGTGCCCGGTGCACCTCGGAATCGGGCAAGAGGCAATAGCAGTCGGTGTGAGCCGCGCATTACGCAAAAGCGACCGAGTTTTTGGGGCGCACCGATCGCACGCACACTTTTTGGCTCTGGGCGCACCAGTTTACAAGTTGTTCGCCGAGGTTTTGGGTAAATTTGACGGTGCCTCTAAGGGCATGGGCGGATCAATGCACCTGATTGATTTGGAACATGGCTTTTACGGATCGGTTCCGATCGTCGGGGCAACCATTCCGATCGCTGTTGGGGCTGCACTTGCCGCGAAGCTGGACCGACCCGAAGACATGGACATGGGCGTTGTTTACTTCGGTGATGGTGCGTGCGAGGAAGGGGTGCTTCATGAATCGCTCAATCTCGCTGCGACCATGGGACTACCCGCGTTTTTTGTTGCGGAAAATAACTTGTTTTCCAGCCATTTGCACATTTCCTTGCGGCAACCCAGTGACCGATTGGCGCGGTTTGCGGTGGCGCACGGTGTCGTTCATGAAGTTGTCGATGGCAATGATGTTGTTGCGGTTTCTAATGCTGCGAAGCGACTGACACGGATTTGCCGCGGCGGCACCCCGGTATTCTTGGAGGCCGTGACCTACCGCTGGCGTGGACATGTTGGTCCGCGCGAGGATGTTGATGTCGGCGTGCAGCGCCGCGAAGATTTGAAGGATTGGCGTAAACGCGATCCGATTGCGCGACTTGCACTTGGCATGACAAAAGCGTCGGTATGCGATGCCGCGCGTCTTGACGACGTGATGGCCGCTATTGAGATGGAATTGAAAGCGGCCTGGCATCTCGCGACTCAATCCGATTCGCCGCCGGCTTCCTTCATGATGGAAGCGGTTTTTGCCGGTCGTTCGGAGTTTTGTCGTGAACTTTGAGGCGATGCAGCGTGGCGTCGAACCCATCACCTATGGGCATGCGCTTTGTGCCGGGTTCGATTGGCTGTTGACCCATCATCCTGAAGTATTCGTGATTGGGCAAGGGCTATGGAGTCCTTGGTATGTCGGCGACTCGATGACGGATTTGGATAGGCGACACGGAACGCGGCGAATCATTGACACGCCAGTGTCTGAGTCCGCGTGCACGTCCGCCGCACTTGGCGCGTCTTTGTGTGGATACCGACCTGTGGTTGTTCATCCTCGCATGGATTTCATGTTGTATTGCATGGATGCCATCGTCAACCAAGCCGCGAAGTGGTCCCACATGTTTGGCGCTCAGGCCAACGCCAAACTAACTGTCCGTGGCATCGTTAACCGCGGTGGCGAGCAAGGCGCGCAGCACTCGCAAGCACTCCACGCGTGGTTTGCGCACATTCCGGGGCTGCGCGTCGTGATGCCTTCAACGGTAGAAGATGCGCGGGACTTGCTGATCGCCAGTGTGCTCTGCGATGATCCGGTGGTGTTCATTGACGACCGTTGGCTTTATTCGCAAAAGGCGATCATTGGCCCGGCTAAGGTGTTGAGCTTGGCCGATCAAGGGCCACGCGTACTGCGTGAAGGGTGCGACATCAGCCTTGTCGCTGCAAGTTTCTCAGTGTTGCAATGTATCCAGGCAGCCGAAAAACTGCAGGCGCTAGGTGTTTCGGCCGAAGTTCTCGATTTGCGGGTGATAAGCCCGTTGCAATCGAAGCCGATCTTGGATTCGGTGGCGCGGACGGGGCGCTTGCTGGCCGTTGACGGCGGGTGGTCAACTTGCGGGCTTGCGTCTGAGATCGTGGCGCTGGCGGCGGAAGGGCTCGCACCAAACGGCTGGCGCGCGGCTCCCCAGCGATTAGCGCTGACCGATGCTCCAGCACCGTCGAGCGCGCCGCTCGAAGCCAACTACTACCTTCGCGTTGACGAACTGGTCAATAAAGCGTTGGCGATGATCGGCAATGCAGGGAGACTAGCTTGAAGCGGTTGTTCGACATTGCTGCATCGATGCTTGGATTAATCGCGACATCTCCGATCTTGCTTCCAGTGATGTTCTTGGTCTGGCTTCAAGACCGGCATTCGCCGTTTTACGTCGCTCCTCGTGTTGCTCGGGGTGGCGGTACATTCAAAATGATCAAATTGCGGTCCATGATCATCAATGCTGACAAGTCGGGTGTGGACTCGACTGGGGCGAATGATCGGCGAATTACCGGCGTGGGTCGATTCATTCGGCGATGCAAGTTGGATGAATTGCCGCAACTGTGGAACGTGCTCTGCGGCGATATGAGTTTGGTCGGGCCCCGCCCCAACGTCAAACGCGAAACCGACCTTTACACGCCCATCGAACGCGGGTTGCTTGAAATTCGTCCGGGAATCACTGACTTTGCGTCAATTGTTTTTGCCGACGAAGGAGATATCTTGGCTCCACACGGCGACCCTGATCTTGCCTACAACCAATTGATTCGGCCTTGGAAAAGTCGGCTTGGTCTTGCCTATGTAGCACATTCGGGTGTTTTTCTGGACGTCTGGTTGATTGCGCAAACCATTCGGAGTGCGGTGGATAGAAGTGGTAGCCTTGCTGCTCTATCTCGGCGCTTGGCTCAATTGAATCAACCGTCCGATTTGGTTGTGTTTGCGCTGCGTAATGCGCCGCTTGAGCCCGCGGCGCCTCCTGGAACTGAGCATATTGTGCAGAACCGATGAAAGTCTGATGACCATGCTGTCGCTGGAATCCGTTGTGATGAGGATCTCTGAGAGTAAAACTTGGCGGTCCGTTCTGGCCGTTGGCCTTTGCTGGTGCAGTCTTGTGTTCGCGCAACAACTATCGACTGAAGAAGGACTTCGGCTAGCGCCGTCGACGGATCTCGGGTCAAGAGGCAATACAGACTACGTTTCTTCTGGCGTTGCGCCGATCAGCATCAGATCGAGCCCGTTGCCGGCGCAACAGTCGATCAAAATTGATGCAGGCCAGCGGGTCGAATTGACGACTCAGCAAAACGGAGCCGCAAGTGGCGGTAGGCGTAATTTAGGCCTGAATTCAGCAGACCAAGCTGAGGTTCAACGGTCGAGAACCGAGTTTCAGCAGTTTATCTACAAAACTCGCGGTAAAGACTTAGAGCACTTCGGCCGCAATCTGTTCGGCGCGCCACCGAGCACCTTCATCCTCACGGATCGCATTGCGCCGCCGGCAGACTATGTGCTTGCGCCAGGAGACGAGGTCCGTATTCGTGCGTGGGGTCAGGTCGATATCGATTTTGTTGGCGCCGTCGAGCGAAACGGTGTCTTGTACATACCCGTCATGGGTAGTTTGAACGTGGTGGGCATGGCTTTCAAGGACCTTGCACCCGCCGTGCGTGCCAGAATTTCCAGAAGTTACAAGTCGTTTGAGTTAGACGTTACGTTGGGGCAAATACGGATGACGCAGGTGTTCGTTACTGGCCAGGCCAACAAGCCAGGTAGCTACGCATTGGGCGGTTTGACGACCATGGTGAATGCGGTATTTGCGGTTGGCGGCCCTAGCGATGAGGGCAGCATGCGCAGGATCGAACTGCGACGCGGAAACAAGGTCATCAACGTATTCGATATGTACGAGTTTTTAATTTCAGGCGACAAGTCGAAGGATGTCAGGCTTCAATCGGGTGACGTCTTGCACTTTCCGCCAATCAACGCACAAGCTGCGATCGCTGGAAGCGTGAAAAACGCTGCGATTTTTGAGTTGGTTGCCGGCGATACCCTGGAGACCTTGATCGCGTTTTCTGGCGGCTTATCGACTGTGGCCGGTGCAGGTCGAGTGATCGTTGAGCGAATCGACGTCAAGCGAGAGCGCCAAATGAGCGAGTTTGCTTTGAGTGGAGATGCCGTCAAGCGATTCATGCAAGACGGTGATGTCGTGCAAATTAATCCTGTATCCGCCCGATTCGAAAATGCCGTTACGGTGCGCGGTTATGTGAATACACCTCAGCGGCTTCCACATCTCGCTGGCATGCGCGTCAGTGATGCGATTCCCGGCCAGCTCGCGTTGCAAGCGAGTCGTTACTGGGAAATCCGCAACGCCCGCGGACGTGGGAGCCATTGGCTGTTGGATAAGCAGGTCGACGGCACACAGGGCGTGCTGAAAAGTGGAGCCCAGATTGTGCGGGGTCAACCTCTGGGTTCAAGTTTGCCGAGTTTAGAGTTGGATGCGAGAAGGGCGGATGATTCGAATGCCGCGAAGGCCAACAGTTTTGCAAGCCGGAGCGGTTCGCGCGTGCCAGCCAACGACGGCGGTAGCGCTGTGTTCGACGACGATGGCTTGGCATTTGAGCGGCGGCGTCAAGAACTGAGAAAGATTGATTTGCTCGACGACCTTCAGGCCACCAACGTCGACGTCAATTGGACCTACGCGTTGATCGAGCGCATCGATTCAAAGTCGTTGAAGACCCGTTTGATTCCCTTCGATCTCGCGCGGGCGATCATGGAAAAGGATCCAAAAGACAACCACCTACTAGAGGCCGGTGACATCATCACGGTGTTTTCAACGCAAGACCTGAGGGTACCAATCACCGTTCGATCGCAGTTTGTTAAGGTAGACGGCGAGGTGTTGCGACCCGGGATCTATCAAATCACGGCAGGCGAGACGCTTGCTCAATTGATCCAGAGGGTTGGTGGTGTGTCGGCAAATGCTTACGTCTACGGCGCGGAATTCACCCGCGAGGACACACGAGAATTTCAGCAGCGAGAGTACGATTTGGCAGTTGATCGGTTGAGCGAATCGCTAGAACGCAGCGCCGCCGCGCGTCTACGGGAATCATTGGACGGCGGATCCGGCGGGGCGCCGGACTCAGCGACCGGCATGTTGGATGCCCAGCGCAGGCTCGTGCGAAAGCTGCGCTCCGTTCCGGCTTCCGGGCGGATCGTATTGGATCGAGCCGGCTTTTCTTCAGGATCTGAGGTTTTAGACGTTGTTCTCGAGGACGGTGATCGCTTCTATTTGCCTGCGCGCCCATCGACTGTCAGTGTTGTGGGGGCGGTGAATAGGCCCAACGCACTGCTATTTCGAGCAGGGCGTTCGGTCAAAGAGTACCTTGGACTGGCCGGTGGCGTCACCAAGGACGGGCTTGTTGAGTCGTTAATGATCATCAGGGCAAATGGTGCGGTGCAGCAAGTCTCGGGCGGGGCTTGGTTTTCAAAAGATGTCGCGGTAGAAGTTTTCCCCGGCGATACCCTCGTTGTTCCGGAAAACACAGACAGCGTGACATGGCGGCGGGTGATGCGCGACTGGACAAATATCGTCTACCAAGGTTCTCTCGGCGTTGCAGGCATTCGCCTGTTGAACGACGTCTTGCGGCGCTAGCCTGCGATGCAACCCAACCAATCATCGCAGACCGCGAAGGCACGCCGCAAGCTGTTGCCATTGTGGATATGGCTCGGAATCCCGTTGTTGGTGTTTGCGATTGTGCGAGTCGGCACCCATTTTTTTGCAGATGAGTATCAAAGCGTTGCCATGGTTTTACCGCCGCAACTGATATCGGCGCCCGCTCGCGTGCCCGTTTTCACGGGGGATTCATTCGGTGAGCGATTGGCTGATCAAATGAGTAGCCGATTCCAGACAGACATGGCGTTGACTGTCTTGCGGTCAGCCACGATTTTGGATGGTGTTTTGTCTGCGGCTGAAGTCGGCGGTGCGCCGACTTCACGGCCACAAATTTCGAGTGGACAACGCGATAACTTGGTTGCGGCAACTCGGCTTTCGACGACCCGTGAAGGTGTGATCATCATCGCTGTACTCGACAAAGATCGTGAACGCGCGACCCGCCGGGCAAACGCTTATATCGAGGCGTTGGATAGATACGTCATCGAATTCACGTCAAATGCTGCGAAGCGCCGCGCCGCGTTATTGGATCAACAACTGCTTGCTGCTCGCTCAGCTCTTGTAGTCGCTGAGCGGGCATTCGCAGGGAGCCAATCCCAAACCGGTATGTTCAAGTCGGACGGTTCGGTGACTTCTCAACTCAATAGCTTGACAGATTTGCGTCAGCGTTTGGCGCTCAGAGAGTCTCAGCTGAGTGCGATGTCCGTTTATGCGACCGCAGAAAATCCTGGATACGCGCGACTGCTTGCTGAGGTCAATGGTTTGCGTCAGCAAGTCGTTGCCATTGCTGGCCGCAAATCGCTGCAGACCGAAAAGGTTGAAACATTGGGTGAGCGCGATCTAGAATTTCAACGCGCCAAAAGAGACGCTCGCCGGCTCGAAGAGGTCGTCGATTCGTTGAGCAAACAGCTTGCTCAGGCGCAGTTTGATCAACTTGGACCGGCAAGCGGATTGCAAGTGATTGAGCGTGCGCGTATACCCGATAGACCTGACGGCCCTCGCAGGACATTGCTGAGCCTCTCTGCTGGGATTGTGGCATTGATCTTGCTAATTGCAGCCCAGCTCGGGTTGAACTTTGGGCTTTGGTCGAGACTCGGCAGACCGCATCGGTCCAGCGATTTTGATGCGCAGTAGTTTTCGCTGTACATCGTCGTAGCACGCAACCATGCATCCACAGCCAAATACAGCGCTTGCATCGCTGACTGCCAACTTCGTCGGCAAGGCCATCATTGCTGGTGCAAGTTTTGCGGCGCTGCCTTGGATGTACCAGCTGATGCAAGGAGACGGGCAGGGCCTGATCGGTTTTTATGCTTCAGCCTTGGCCTTAGTCACGCTTTTGGATTTTGGTGTGAGCGCGGCGATGCAGCACCGTTTTGCCAGATCTGATGATCCAAGTCTCGAAACTGCTGAGCAAAAGCCAGCAAACGTGATGCGGAGCTTAGAGCAGTGTTTGTTGCTGGTTGCATTGGTTGTGTGTGTTGGGACGGTTGGTGGATCGGATTGGATTGCCACCCAATGGCTAAAAATCGACACTTTTAGTGTCGAACAAGCGGCAAATTGTGTGTCTGCGATTGGCATCGCTGCAACCGGTCAATTGGTCGCAGCCTTTTATGGCGGATGCCTAAACGGGATGCGCGCTGTCGTTCGGTTGAATTTTGTTCAGTCAGTGATGGTGCTTTTGCGTCTCAGCGGTGGTTTGATCGCCGCCGGTGCGATGGGGTGGGTTCAAACCACCCCCGCCGACCATGCGCTCATGGTCTTTGGTTTGTGGGGTGCTGTCAACTGGGGCAACGCAATTTTGCTTCGCATGCAGTGTTTGCCAGCAAAGGCTGAATTCTTCGTCGTTCGCAAGATGGATTTTTCCGATCTAATTTTTTCGTTGAAATTTGGGCTGGGAATGGTCGGTATCACCATACTGATTACATTGATTAATCAGGTAGATAAATTAGCGGCCAGTAAGTATTTGAGCCTAAGCCATTTAGGCGGATACATGATGATGTGGGCGTTGTTAGAGATATTTGCGTTGCTGTATCAGCCTATCTACCTGACAGTCGTTCCTTTGATGGCTAGAAGCTTCGATTCGACACAATTGACGAGCATTGTTGCGAAGTCTTGCGCATTGATGGCGCTATTGACGAGCCCGTTGCTTGCTACATTTTGTGCGATGCCTAGCGAAGTTCTGATCGCCTGGACGGGGGATGCGCATGTAGCTGGCCAATGGGCCGGTCTGTTACCATTTTTGACTGTCACCGCTACAGCGAACGCCTATTTGTTTGTCTTTTTCGCGCTTCAACAATCTGGTGCGGAAGCTTTGAGAGGCTGGATCTGGATCATTGTGCGTTTGTTTCCGATTTATATAGCTAGCTCAGCATTTTCTATTTCGATAGCGGGTGTTATCGGGGCAGCGTGTTCGTGGGCTATTTTTTCGCTATTGCTGGGTGGCGTACTCATTCGGTATTCGATGCGATCTTATTCGTTGACAATGTCGCTTTACCAGTTGCTGGTTTTGATATTTAGAAGTATATTTCCTTGTCTTTTGGTCGCGCTGATTTTTTTGAGTCTTGCGCAGCACGCCGACAGTCGGATCGAAGCGCTGGCCTTGGTTGGTGCTTGCCTTGTCCTAACAAGCTGCGTATCGGCGTTCGTGCATCGAGAAGTCATCGTCACTGGTTGGCAAATACTGCAAAAAAGGCGTGAACCGTTTGAGGTGCGGCCGTGATCGGTGTGCGAACCTTGATCGTCAACTTATTGGGCGTGATTGGGCGGTGGGTTTGGTATCGATTGGGTTGGATTCGCGCGTCATGGAGCGGTGTGCGTCTTGGCCACGGTGCTCGAGTCAGTCCACGAGCGGCCGTCGCGCATGCTTACTATTTTGGAGACGTTGTCATCGGCGCCGGAGTGACAATCGGCCACGGGAGTTATGTCAACTCCGGTTATGTCGACTGTGGCCGCATTGGTCACTGGTGCTCCATTGGGTACGGCGTTCATATCGGACCGACTGAACATAAATTGGATGAATGGAGTACGTCGCCTTTGCTCGTGCCGCCGAAGAATGTCAGCGCCGAACCCAGTGCTGCAAACGAGTTTCGCCGTCAACGCATACCACCCGTGATTGGCGATGACGTTTGGGTGGGTGCGAATGCAGTTATTCTTTGCGGCGTCAGTATTGGTGACGGAGTGGTTATAGGTGCCGGAGCAGTCGTCACTCGCGATTTGCCACCTTACTGCGTCGCGGCAGGGGTTCCAGCGCGCATCATTCGACAACGGTTCGCTTCCGACACAGACCTGATTGTGGCGAAAGCACGCTTGGCACAGCAACTGAAACAAGCTGGGGTTACGCAACATGGCTAGGCCCAACATACAGGTTGTCTCGCGCGCGTTGAGTCGTGTCAAGACTTCGTTCGTTGTTGCACCGTCTGGCTCGTGCGTGTCGATCATCGGCTGAGAAGCATGACGTCGTCAACGCACAATGATCGGCGCAATCCGCAGCAGTTTGAGCTGAGTAATCAAACGGTTTTGGTCTTATTGCTTTTGATATTGGTCGCCGGGGTGACCTTGCTCGCGACCATGATCTTCCGCGACCTACATTGGCGGGTCACAGTCTTTATTGCCGCGACGGCAGCAACGGCGGCTCTGTTTTGCTGGGTCACTCGAAACACGACATGCTGGGATATCTTCCATCCGTCATGGGGGTTGTTATTGTTGCTTGCACTGTATTCGATCGCCTCAGGGTTGTACATCGAGCGAAACGGCCGAACCTACTATGGAGAGCCTTTGATCGAAGGCGTTTACTGGCGGTATTACATTGCCTGTTGGATGGCCCAATTGGGAGTTTGTTTTGGATTAGCACTTAAGGTCGTCTCTTCAAGTGAATCATTTAAAAATTCAATACGCACAGTCGGGACAAACAATCTTATCAACCGGCAACTCTTGGTGTTTGCGATTATTGTTTGCGTCGCTTGTTTGCCATGGCTTTTGCCGAAGCTGAATTTTTTAAGCGTGAAGTCGTATCGAGAGACGGCACTCAGTGTACGTGTTGAACGTCTTGGGAATGACACGGCTGGAATCATGGAAGTTGCGACTCAGTACATTCCCGTGACGTTGATGTTGATCGTGTGCATTGGGGCGATGTTTCGCCAATCGACTCCCATCGCATGGCGTATTATTTCTGCTGCATTGGTCGGTGCCTATTTCGTAACAGGATTTCTCGGTGGTGAGCGCTACACTGTGCTCTATTGCGGTCTGTTTTTGACGATGTACTGGTATTACCGAGTCAGACCATTGAATCCATTGACAGTCTTCGCAGTCGGATTTTCCGCCTACGTTATCATGAACCTAATACCCATCATTCGGTACACTGCGAATCCCATCGAAATGTGGCAATTACTCACTGATTCGCTGGCAAAAGACGGTCTTTCTGAATTCGAGTTGGGAAAGAGTAATGAGCTGTTGACCGCAGTAAATTTAGCTCGACAAATTCAGGGCATTTTGCTTGGAGAAAGTGAACTGAATTGGGGGGCATCGGTTGTCAGCGACGTGTTGGTGTGGATTCCTCGAGCGTTCTACGAAAACCGTCCCTTGCCAACTTCTGAGAAATTTGTTGAAGTTTTCTATCCTGGGGTTCGGGAAATTGGCGGAGGTTATGGATTCTTTATCGTACAGGAAGGACATTGGGCTTTTGGGGTGCTTGGGCCTGCGATTTTCATGGCTTTCTTTGGATACTTCGTTGCAATGGTTCATGCGGCCGTGATGCGGTGGCGCGACTTTGATGTCGTCGTGTTTTGGTATGCGGCGGTATATGCGGACTTGGTGATGGCATCGGTGCGATCGGGCATCATCGGATCGATCAAGGCCGCCATGCTGCATTCGGTCCCCTTCTTCGCCATCGCGTTGATGCTTTTTGCGGTGCGCGTGCTTCGACCGATTGCCAAGTGATTCGTCGCATATGGTTGATCACGTCGGGAGAGCCATTGCCGCTTGATGGCGACGACAAAAGGCTCTTGAGGCATGGGCTTCTGGCGCAAATTTTGCTGGAGCGCGGCTGGGATGTGACCTGGTGGACATCTGCCTTTGACCACACAACAAAGCGGCATCGGGAAATCCCCCCTGGTGGTGTTCAGCACTTGTCTGAGCGCTACCGAATCGTGCTCTTGAAGAGCCGGGGTTATTCGCGACATGTGTCGCTGAAGCGGCTACTCGACCATTCGGATGTCGCAGGTGAATTTGCACGACTTGCACCGACTCAAACGCGACCCGATGTCATTCTTGCTTCCTTTCCAACGATTCATCTGGCGCACGTCGCAGTTCAGTTTGCGCACGCGCACGCAGTACCTGTCGCGCTAGACCTTCGCGACCTTTGGCCAGACATTTTTCTTGAGGCAATTCCGAAATGGTTAAGCGGCATAGGCAGATTTGCGCTTCGCAAGCAGTTTCGCAGCGCCGGCGCAGCGTTGCGTGGCGCGTCTGCTCTGACGGGCATCACGGATGCCTTCGTTCATTGGGGGTTGAATCGTGCGGACAGATCATCGAACAACTTGGACGTGTCCTTTCCGCTGGCATCACATTCACAACCGCCACACCTTGCAAGTGAAGTAACCACCACGCGGCTGGAAACGGTTGGAGTTCACTCACATCACCGCGTGGTTTGCTTCTTTGGTGCGATTGGTCGGCAGTTTGACTGGCCGACAGTCGCTGGCGCAGCGAAGCTTATAGCGCGTCAAGATCATCGAATTCGGTTGGTGATTTGCGGCGTTGGTGAGCGATTCAATTACCTTAGCGAGCGGACGCATACGTTTGGAAACGTTCTCATGCCGGGCTGGATTGACCGCGAAATGATCGGGGACATCATGAGTGTTGCGCGTGGCGGGCTCGCGCCGTACACTAATGAGCTGAGCTTTGGCATGAGCATTCCGAACAAGGTCATTGAATACCTTGGCGGTGGGTTGCCGGTGATCACTAGCCTCCTCGGCGAGACAAGAAATCTATTGTCGGAGCACGCTCTCGGGTATTTTTACCCCTACGGTGATTCTGTGGCCCTAGCAAACCAAATCAGGGCAGTTTGCGGCGATGATTCAGGAAGCGACGGCAACAGAGTGCGGGCCAAGGGTGTGTTTGACTTGCGATTCGAAGCTTCTCACGTTTATGGAAACATGTCAGATTGGCTCGTTGAGGTCTCCGCTCGCAAATAAGGTGATTTGAAAAATGTTGACTGATGGGATTGACGAACTGGATGCTGCTCAAGCTCTTTTTGCCAAGGTTGGCGATCGCAGCCTTTGCGTGGGCGTTATCGGGCTCGGCTATGTTGGACTCCCCTTAGCGCTTAGGTTCGCGAACGTCGGCATACGCGTCATCGGTTTTGATACCGATCGAAAGAAGGTTGATGCCTTGAGGACCGGTGAAAACTACCTGTCGCATGTGAATCCAGACGATTTTCTCGTTGCATCCACTGATCGAATGAGGTTCGCTTGTGATTACAAATTGGTGTCAGAAGTCGACTTGCTGATTATTTGCGTACCGACTCCGCTGAGTGCTCACCGAACGCCGGATCTGAGTTTCGTGATATCGACTGTTGAAGGCGTATTGCCGTACCTTCGCCGCGGGGTGTTGGTGAGTTTGGAGAGCACCACCTATCCTGGAACTACACATGAGGAGTTGTTGCCACGCATCACGTCTCGAGGTTGGCAAGTCGGTAGGGATTTTTTCTTGGTTTTTTCGCCAGAACGCGAAGACCCTGGAAATAAGGGTCACAGCACGCAGAGTATCCCGAAAGTCATCGGCGGAACGACCGCGAAGTGCTTAGAGTTGGGGGTGGCGGCGTACTCTTTGGCCATAGATCGGATGGTGCCAGTTAGCTCGACTCAAACTGCTGAAATGACCAAGCTGTTGGAGAACATCCAGCGCGCAGTCAACATCGGCTTAGTCAATGAAATGAAGCTGGTTTCAGAGAAAATGGGTATCGACATTCACGAAGTGATTCGCGCAGCATCGACGAAGCCTTTTGGATTCACGCCGTATTTCCCCGGGCCAGGGTGGGGCGGGCACTGCATCCCTATTGATCCGTTCTATCTGACTTGGAAGGCGCGGGAGTTTGGTGTGAATACCCGTTTCATCGAGTTAGCCGGTGAGATCAATACAGCCATGCCAAACTGGGTTGTCGAGCGACTGAGGCTGGCGTTGAATGACCGAGGAATGGCCATGTTTGGCGCGCAGGTCCTTGTGCTGGGCATCGCATACAAGCCTGATATTGGCGATGTTCGGGAGTCTCCCGCCGTAGAAATCATGGAGATTTTGAAGTCGCAAGGCGTAATCGTCAGCTACAGCGATCCGTGGGTTCCTATCTTTCCGACAATGAGGCGGCATGTGTTTGACTTAAAAAGTGAGGTCCTCACGCCTGACCGTTTGACATGTTTTGATGCCGTGCTGTTGGCGACTGACCACGCACTTTTTGACTATGAAGTAATCTTGCAATTTTCGCGGCTCATCGTTGACACGCGCGGACGGTTTTCTCGCGGTACATCGAACGTGGTGCACGCGTGAGATGGATACATCCGCACAACCCCTCAAAGTTGGATTCGTTGGCTGGGGGCGAATCGCTCAGAGTCATTGGGCTGCGGTTCAGGCACTCGGGCCTTGTGCTGAACTGGCTGGCGTGACGGACGTTTGCTCTGTGGCTCGCGCGTCGGCGGCTGAGCAAACAGGCGTCGCGACGTTTGACACGCTAGGTCGGATGATGTCTTCTGTGAATTTGGATGTGGTTTGCGTATTGACACCGTCTGGAACGCACCCGTCGTTGTGTATGGAAGCCATGCGTGCAGGAGCTCATGCTATCTGTGAAAAGCCAATGGCGACGCGTTGGTCCGACGGTTTGGCGATGGCCGATTGCGCGCAAAAGGTTGGCCGACGGCTATTCGTTGTGAAACAAAACCGGTTCAATCCAACGGTTATGCGACTTAAGCGTGCGGCGAATGAGGGTCGATTTGGACGCATGCACATGCTCTGCGCAAATGTTTTTTGGCAGCGCCCACAATCGTACTACGACGCAGCTGCGTGGCGCGGAACCGAGGCACTTGACGGCGGGGCAATTGCAAACCAGGCCAGCCATTATGTTGACTTATTGCAATGGCTTGGCGGCGGGGTTAGTGATGTTTTTAGCACCAATGCCACCATCGGCCGCGAAATCGAAATGGAAGATACCGCTCTTCTGTCCATGCGATTTGACAGCGGAGCATTGGGTCAACTGTGTGTGTCAATGCTGACGTACCCAGTAAATTTAGAAGGTAGCATCACTGTAATGGGATCGCATGGAACTGCTCGAATATCGGGCACTGCGCTGAACAAAGTTGAGGTTTGGCAATTTGACGACCAAGCAACGGACGATGTCAGCGTTTCGACTAACAACTACGAAACCAAGTCCGTTTATGGAAGTGGGCATGGCCCGTACTACCGTTCAGTGTGGGATGAACTTCAAGGTTTGAACGGAAGTCATGGCCTAACTCCGGATGCGCGCGAAGGGCTCAAATCATTGGGTATCATTCAGGCCGCGTATTTGTCCAACTCAAGCAGAAAAAACGTATCTATACGTAGTGTGGATCTTGCGTGATGCCACTCATTCACCCGACAGCGATCATTGATTGTGATGCGCACATTGGAGCGGGAACCAAAATTTGGCATTGGACTCACGTTTGTGAGGGCGCTGTAGTCGGAGATGGGTGTATCGTCGGACAAGGCGTGTACGTCGCACCTCGCGTTCAAATAGGAAGACGTGTCAAGATCCAGAATGGTGTTTCTATTTTTTCTGGCGTTGTGCTTGAGGACGACGTGTTTTGCGGTCCGAGCGTCGTATTTACGAACGTTTTGAACCCACGCGCGTTTATCGAAAGAAAGAGTGAGTTTCGAGAAACACGGGTTGGTGTCGGTGCTAGTTTGGGCGCGAACGCGACCATTTTGTGTGGCGTGATCATTGGTCATTTCGCCTTAGTCGGCGCTGGATCTGTGGTTACGAGGGATGTCCCAAGCTACGCGGTTGTCAAAGGCAATCCGGCTCGGCGCACGGGGTGGGTCAGCCGGGCTGGCGAGGCGCTAATTTTCGACAACTGTCGGGCCCAATGTCCGATCGGGCGTGAGTGGTATTCGCTTGATGACGGAGTTTGCCGTGCAGTTCATTGATTTGGCGGCCCAACAAGCTGCAATTCGACCCGAAATTGAAAGGCGCATCGCACGGGTTCTGTCGCACGGTCAATACATCATGGGCCCTGAAGTTGCGGAGATGGAAGCCGCGCTTTCACGCCGTGTGGGGTCTGTCGAATGCGTCAGTGTTGCCAGTGGAACCGAGGCACTTTTGATTGCATTAATGGCGATTGGTGTTGGCCCTGGCGATGAGGTCATCACGACACCTTTTTCTTTTGTCGCAACCGCTGAGGTGATAGTCTTGCTTGGTGCGACGCCAGTCTTTGTCGACATCAATGCCAACACCCTCAACATCGATGTCAATTTGGTTTCAGTAGCAATCACAAACAAAACCAAAGCAATTTTGCCTGTGTCGCTGT
>JANOPN010000114.1:0-33198 GCA_031421855.1 Comamonadaceae bacterium | reverse complement strand
CGGCACAGCCAGCGCCACCGCTGACATCGCCGCCAAGTCGATTGCTGTGAGCGGCATCACTGCTGACAACAAAACCTACGACGGCAATGCAAGCGCCACGCTGAACACGGGCGCGGCCAGCTTCAGCGGCATCGTCTCCGGTGACACCCTGAGCATCACAGGTGCATCGGGCACCTTTGCAAACAAAAATGCTGGGGCAGGTAAAACCGTGTCGATCACCGGCGTGGCACTGAGCGGCAGCGATGCCGCCAACTACACCTTGGCCAGTGGATCAACCACGGCAACGGCCAACATCGCCCAAGCCACCATTGCCAGCGTCGGCGGCATCACCGCTAACAACAAAACCTATGATGGCAACGCAACCGCCACGCTCAGCACCGGCGCGGCCAGCTTCAGCGGTATGGTCTCCGGTGACACCCTGAGCATCACGGGTGCATCGGGCACCTTCGCCAACAAGAACGCAGGCACCGCTAAAACCGTCAGCATCACTGGCGCGACGTTGAGCGGCACCGATGTAGGTAACTACACCTTGGCAAGCGGCACGGCCAGCGCCACCGCTGACATCGCGGCCAAGTCGATCAGCGTTTCTGGCATCACCGCCGACAACAAAACCTACGACGGCAATGTCAGCGCGACGCTGAATACGGGCGCGGCCAGCTTCAGCGGTATCGTCTTGGGCGACACGCTGAGCATCACGGGTGCATCGGGCAGCTTTGCCAACAAAAACGCAGGTTCGGGCAAGACGGTCAGCATCACTGGCGTGGCATTGAGCGGCACCGCCGCCGCCAACTACACCTTGGCCAGTGGATCAGCCACGGCAACGGCCAACATCGCTCAAGCCACCATTGCCAGCGTCGGCGGCATCACCGCTGCCAACAAAACCTACGACGGCAACGCCACAGCCACGCTGAGCGTGGGCGCAGCCAGCTTCAGTGGCATCGTCTCTGGCGACACCCTCAGCATCACGGGTGCATCGGGCACCTTCGCAAACAAGAGCGCCGGAATAAGCAAAACCGTGTCGATCACGGGCGCAGCGCTGAGCGGCAGCGATGCAGGCAACTACACGCTCGCCAGCGGCACGGCCACAGCCACTGCTGACATCGCGGCCAAGTCGATTGCTGTGAGCGGTATCACCGCTAACGACAAAACCTATGACGGAAACGTCAGCGCGACGCTCAGCACCGGCGCGGCCAGCTTCGGCGGCATCGTCTCCGGTGACACCCTGAGCATCACGGGTGCGAGCGGCACCTTCGCCAACAAGAGTGCTGGAACAGGTAAAACCGTGTCTATCACTGGCGTTGCACTGAGCGGCAGCGATGCGGGCAACTACACGCTGACCAGCGGCCCGTCCAGTGCCACCGCTGATATCGCCGCCAAGTCGATCAGTGTTTCAGGCATCACCGCTAACAACAAAACCTACGACGGCAATGTCGGCGCCACGTTGAGTACCGGCTCAGCCAGCTTCAGCGGCATCGTGTCTGGCGACACAATGAGCATCACGGGTGCATCGGGCAGCTTCGCCAACAAGAACGCGGGTACTGCTAAAACCGTGTCGATCACGGGCGTGGCACTGAGCGGCACTGATGCGGGCAACTACACCTTGGCAAGCGGCACGGCGAGTGCCACCGCTGACATCGCCGCCAAGTCGGTTGCTGTGAGCGGCATCACTGCCGATAACAAAACCTACGACGGCAATGCAAGCGCCACGCTGAACACGGGCGCAGCCAGCTTCAGCGGCATCGTCTCAGGCGACACGCTGAGCATCACCGGTGCATCGGGCAGCTTCGCAAACAAAAATGCTGGAACGGGTAAAACAGTCAGCATCACTGGCGTGGCACTGAGTGGAACCGATGCAGGCAACTACACGCTCGCCAGCGGCACGGCGAGCGCCACCGCCGACATCGCGGCCAAATCGGTTGCAGTCAGCGGAATCACCGCGGCCAACAAGACCTATGACGGCAACGCCAGAGCGACGCTCAGCACCGGCGCGGCTAGCTTCAGCGGTATCGTCTCAGGCGACACCTTGAGCATCACAGGTGCAAGCGGCAGCTTCGCAAACAAGAACGCCGGAACGGGCAAAACCGTGTCGATCACGGGTGTTGCACTGAGCGGAACCGATGCAGGCAACTACACCTTGGCCAGCGGTACGGCCAGCGCTACCGCCGACATCGCGGCCAAATCGATTGCTGTTTCAGGTATCACTGCTAACAACAAAACCTACGACGGCAACGCCAGCGCGACGCTGAACACCGGCGCAGCCAGCTTCAGTGGCATCGTCTCGGGCGACACCTTGAGCATCACGGGCGCATCAGGCAGCTTCGTCAACAAAAATGCTGGGACGGGTAAAACTGTCAGCATCACTGGCGTGGCATTGAGCGGCAACGATGCCGCCAACTACACCTTGGCCAGCGGCTCGGCCAGCACGACGGCCAACATTGCGCAGGCAACAATCGCAAGCGTAGGTGGCATCACCGCGGCCAACAAGACCTACGACGGCAATGCGAGCGCCACGCTGAACACGGGCGCAGCCAGCTTCAGCGGCATCGTCGCGGGCGACACCTTAAGCATCACAGGCGCCAGCGGCAGATTCGCCAACAAGAGCGCTGGCACCGGTAAAACCGTGTCGATCACGGGCGTGGCATTGAGTGGAACCGATGCAGGCAACTACACCTTGGCCAGCGGCACGGCCAGCGCCATAGCCGACATCACGGTCAAGTCGATCAATGTTTCAGGCATCACAGCCAACAACAAAACCTACGACGGCAATGCCAGCGCGACGCTCAGCACCGGCGCGGCCAGCTTCAGCGGCATCGTGTCTGGCGACACGCTGAGCATCACCGGTGCATCTGGCACCTTCGCAAACAAGAGTGCTGGAACAGGCAAAACCGTGTCGATCACTGGCGTGGCGCTGAGCGGCACTGATGCGGGTAACTACACACTCACAAGCGGCACGGCCAGTGCCATTGCCGACATCGCCGCCAAGTCGATTGCTGTGAGCGGCATCACCGCCAACAACAAAACCTACGACGGCAACTCCAGCGCGACGCTGAACACCGGCGCAGCCAGCTTCAGTGGCATCGTCGCAGGCGACACCCTGAGCATCACGGGCGCATCGGGCACCTTCGCGAACAAGAGTGCTGGTACCGGTAAAACCGTGTCGATCACGGGTGTTGCACTGAGCGGCAGCGATGCAGGCAACTACACCTTGGCAAGCGGATCGGCCAGCGCAGTAGCTGACATCGCCGCCAAATCAGTTGCCGTCA
Organism: Comamonadaceae bacterium; assembly: GCA_031421855.1. Classification (GTDB taxonomy): domain Bacteria; phylum Pseudomonadota; class Gammaproteobacteria; order Burkholderiales; family Burkholderiaceae_C; genus JAAFHN01. The sequence continues at coordinate 29,935 of JANOPN010000114.1, read as the reverse complement.
GCGGCATCACCGCCGACAACAAAACTTATGACGGCAATGCCAGCGCGACGCTCAGCACCGGCGCAGCCAGCTTCAGCGGCATCGTCTCGGGTGACACCCTGAGCATCACCGGCGCATCGGGCACCTTCGCAAACAAGAACGCTGGAACAGGTAAAACCGTGTCGATCACGGGTGTTGCGCTGAGCGGCGCCGATGCGGGCAACTACACCTTGGCAAGCGGCACAGCGAGCGCCACCGCCGACATCGCAGCCAAGTCGATCAGTGTTTCAGGCATCACCGCCAACAACAAAACTTACGACGGCAACGCCAGCGCGACGCTGAATACAGGCGCCGCTAGCTTCAGCGGCATCGTCTCGGGCGACACCCTGAGCATCACGGGCGCGTCGGGCAGCTTCGCCAACAAGAACGCTGGAACAGGTAAAACCGTCAGCATCACAGGTGTGGCACTGAACGGCAGCGATGCAGGCAACTACACCTTGGCGAGTGGTACGGCCAGCGCCACCGCTGACATCGCGGCCAAGTCGATCAATGTTTCTGGCATCACCGCCAATAACAAAACCTACGACGGCAACGCCAGCGCGACGTTGAATACGGGCGCGGCTAGCTTCAGCGGCATTGTCTTGGGCGACACCTTGAGCATCACGGGCGCATCGGGCAGCTTCGCCAACAAGAACGCAGGTTCGGGCAAGACCGTCAGCATCACGGGCGTTGCGCTGAGCGGCAGCGACGCGGGCAACTACACCTTGGCAAGCGGATCTGCCAGCGCCACCGCTGACATCGCCGCAAAGTCGGTTGCTGTGAGCGGCATCACCGCCGACAACAAAACCTTCGACGGCAATGTCAGTGCGACGCTCAACACCGCAGCCGCCAGCTTCAGCGGCATCGTCTCTGGCGACACCCTCAGCATCACGGGTGCAAGCGGCACCTTTGCCAACAAGAACGCAGGAACAGGTAAAACCGTCAGCATCACTGGCGTTGCGCTGAGTGGCACCGATTCAGGCAATTACACCTTGGCCAGCGGCTCGGCCAGCGCCAGCGCTGACATCGCCGCCAAGTCGATTGCTCTTTCAGGCATCACTGCTAACAACAAAACCTACGACGGCAGCGTCAGTGCGACGCTCAACACCGCAGCCGCCAGCTTCAGTGGCATCGTCTCTGGCGACATCCTGAGCATCACAGGTGCTTCGGGCACCTTCGCCAACAAGAACGCAGGTGCAGGTAAAACCGTGTCGATCACCGGTGCGACGTTAAGTGGAACCGACGCAGGTAACTACACCTTGGCGAGTGGATCGGCCAGCACAATAGCTGACATCACCGCGAAATCGGTTGCGGTCAGCGGCATCAACGCCAATGACAAGTCCTACGACGGCAACACAAGCGCAAGTTTGAACGCGAGCAACGCCATTTTTGTGAATGCAGTGCCGGGCGACAGCCTGACATTGGCCAGCGCCAGCGCGCAGTTTGTTGACAAAAATGCGGGCAGCAACAAAGCGGTCGCCATCAGCGGTCTGAGCCTTGGCGGGGCCGATGCAGGTAACTACAAACTGCTCAACACCAGCCTGTCCAGCCAAGCCAGCATTAGCCCCAAGCTCGTATCTGTGGCTGGGGTTCAAGCGCTCGACAAAACTTTTGACGGAAACACCACCGCGGCCATTAGTTTGGTCTCTGCCAGTGTGCCGGGCAAAATCGCGGGTGATGCTGTCACAGTCAGTGCCGCCGCAGGTCAATTCAACGACGCCGCGGCGGCAGCAAACAAGCCGGTGCTGATCAGTGGAGTCGCCCTGTCTGGTGCCGATGCGGGGAACTACCAACTGAGCAGCAACACGCTCGCAACACAGGCCAACATCACCACTTCGCCAGTGCTGCCGAGCGCAGTGCTTGCGGCGGTAGGCAACTTGCTTCAGCCTGAGTTGTCAGTTGACGCCGACTCAAACGAAGTGCAAAGGCAGCTTAAAAAACAACTTAAGTCGTTGATCAGCGTGGCACCTGGCGGTGCAGTTCGCTTGCCTTGAGTCGATCGGCGGCAGTACGCATTGACCGCGCCAAAGCGGGGCGCAGCGTTGTCGGGCCTTGTCGCAACGCCAAAGTACCCAGACCGCGGCCCCGTGTCGGTGCGGCTGAGGGCTGGATTGCAAAGGTTTGATTTTTGAATCCGCCGCGTCTCGCATGCACCACATCAGCACTTGGTCACCGGATCTATTGGGCTTGCTGCTACTATTTTTGAGTATTCGATGCCAGCGCGTCCAAGCGAGCATTCATCACTTTGAACCACAGCGGCGGCACCAAGGCGAGCAAAATCGAACCTGCGTACCCGGTCGGCAATTGGGGGCACGGCGCGGGGCTGTGTTCTAGGGTGGCGAAGGGTTTCCAGGCTCGGGTGTGGTGGTCGCTGTGGCGTTGCAGGTTGACCAACAGGGCATTGGTCAGCCAGTGGTTGGCGTTCCAGGCGTGCGGTGGGGCAAAGGGCTCGCGGGCTGTTTTGCCTGCGGCGTTGGTGACGAATTGGCGCTGCAAACCGTAGTGTTCGATGTAGTTAACCAACTCAAGCAAGCTAAACGCAACAACCGACGCAACCAACCAGCCCACTGCGATTTTGATAGCACCCACCCCAATGAATGCGGCGACCAAGAGCAGATTTAGCGTAAAACTCCACACCAAAGGGCTTTGCAGCCAGCCTTGCTTCCATTGTTTGAGGCGCTGGGCTTCAAGTTGCCATGCGCTGGTGAAACACCCAACCACCGTTCGCGGCCAAAACGCATAAAAGCTCTCGCCACGGCGCGAGCTGGCCGGGTCTTCAAACGTCGCGGCACGTGGGTGGTGGCCACGGTAGTGCTCCACCATGAAGTGCGCATACCAAATGCTGATCATCAGCACCCAGCCCAAAAACCGGTCAAATTTGAGCTTGGAATGCCCCAATTCGTGCGCAAACGTGATGCCCTGCGCGCCCGACACCCAACCCACCATGATGGCCAAGCCAATAACGGTGGGCCAATCTGCACTTGACGCAGCCCACGCAGCGCAGGCCATCAAGCCCAGCTGGGCGGGTACGTGCATGCGCACGACCCAAACGTGCAGCGCATTGACGCTCACGGGCGCAGGCGAGGTTTGCGCGCCGGGCAAAAAGTGGTCAATTGCGGCAATCAACAACCAAGAGACCACAACACCCCAAATGGCATTGCTGGGGTCATGCAAAACCTGAAAAATCGCACCCAAGGGCAAGAGCACGGCGAGCAAAAACCGCCACTCGATTCGATTGGGGAGCTGGGCTTGAGCGGCCTCAGGCGTTGCGGTCGCGTTACTGGGGTGCTTGGCAGTGGTCATGCCCGGATAATACGGCGCATGCGCTCGGTTTGTCCCCGTGCATGACCCATGCCCGACCAGCAAGCCCTTTTTTTAGTGTGTGCGACCCGTGAACCCAAAACTCAAGCTTCTTCAACCCTACCCGTTTGAGAAGCTCAGCCAGCTCCACGCGGGCGTCACGCCCAACTCGGCGCTTCGCCCGATCAGCTTGGGCATCGGCGAGCCCAAACACGCCACGCCCAGCTTCATTCACGAGGCGATGGCCGCCAACTTGAATGGTTTGGCAAGCTACCCTGGCACCGCTGGCGACCCCAAGCTGCGCCAGGCGTTTGCGGCTTGGCTCAAGCGCCGCTACGGCGTGGAAGTGGATGCGCTCAAGCAAACGCTGCCAGTTTTGGGCTCACGTGAGGCCTTGTTTGCGCTAACCCAGACGGTGGTTGACACGACCCGTCTAGGCGCGACCGTGGTTTGCCCCAACCCGTTTTATCAAATTTACGAAGGCGCAGCCCTGCTGGCCGGTGCGTCGGTTTTTTATGCGCCAAGCGACCCAGAGTGCAACTTTTGTGTGGACTGGGACACCGTGCCGAGCGACGTTTGGGCCAAAACGCAGCTGTTGTTTGTGTGCTCGCCCGGCAACCCCACGGGTGCGGTCATGCCGCTGTCTGAGTGGCAAAAGCTGTTTGACTTGAGCGACGAGCACGGGTTTGTGATCGCCAGCGACGAGTGCTACAGCGAGATTTACTTTGGCACCGAGCCGCCTCTGGGTGGTTTGCAAGCGGCCGCTGCCTTGGGTCGCGGTGACTTCCGTCGCCTGATTGCGCTCACCAGTTTGTCCAAGCGCAGCAATGTGCCGGGTTTGCGCAGCGGCTTTGTGGCGGGCGACGCCGACGTCATCAGCCAGTTTTTGCGCTACCGCACGTATCACGGCAGCGCCATGAGCCCAACCGTGCAAGCCACCAGCATCGCGGCCTGGAGCGATGAAGCCCACGTACAGGCCAACCGAGCGCTGTATCGACAAAAATTCGCTGCCGTGACCCCAATTTTGCAAACCGCGATGGATGTGCAAACGCCCGATGCGGCGTTTTATCTTTGGGCGGCCGTGCCACAAGCGGTTTGCGAAGGCGACGACGCGCAATTTTCAAAACTGCTGCTGCAAGATGCCGCCGTGACGGTGCTGCCGGGCAGCTATCTGGCGCGGGTAGATGCACACGGTTCGAACCCGGGCGCAGGTCGCGTCAGGCTTGCCTTGGTCGCCGATGTGGCCGAGTGCGTTGAGGCCGCCCATCGAATCGCCGCCTTTGTGCACAACCAAGGCGGGGCAAAGCGCTAAAATCAGGGTTTGCCCGATGGCGGCACGCCTGCCTCGTTTCGGGCGACGCGACCACACAAATCCAACCCTTGCCTCCACCATGACCACCACCCACAGCCAGCTCGAGTCTTTCATCAACGATGCGTGGGAGCGCCGAGGCGAGTTTTCGCCTGCCGCGCGTCCGCAAGAGGTGAGCGACGCGGTTGAAGCCGTCATCACCGACCTCAACAAAGGGGCATTGCGAGTCGCCACTCAACAAGGCATGGGTCAGTGGACGGTGAACCAATGGGTCAAAAAAGCCGTGCTGCTGAGCTTTCGGCTCAACGACAACGTGCTCATGCGGGCTGGCGAGTTTGCATTTTTTGACAAGGTAAAAACCAAGTTCGCCCACCTGAGCGAAGACGAGTTGCGCGCCACCGGCGTGCGGGTCGTGCCCCCGGCTGTTGCTCGCCGTGGCAGCTTCATTGCCAAGGGCGCCGTGCTCATGCCCAGCTACGTCAACATTGGTGCCTACGTTGGCGAAAACACCATGGTTGACACCTGGGCAACCGTGGGTTCATGTGCGCAGATCGGCAAAGGCGTGCACCTCTCGGGCGGCGTGGGCATCGGCGGCGTGTTGGAGCCGCTTCAGGCCAACCCAACCATCATCGAAGACAACTGCTTCATCGGGGCGCGTTCAGAAGTGGTCGAGGGCGTAATCGTTGAAGAAAACTCGGTCATCTCGATGGGCGTCTACATCGGCCAAAGTACCCCCATTTATGACCGCGCCACGGGTGAAGTCAGCTACGGGCGCATTCCGTCGGGCTCAGTCGTCATCAGCGGCAGCTTGCCCAAGGACGGGGGCAAGTACAGCTTGTATGCAGCCATCATCGTCAAGCGGGTTGATGCGCAAACCCGCAGCAAAACCTCGATCAACGAGTTGCTGCGCCCCTGAGCCCCAATCAAAGCCATAAGGATCACCCATGAGCACCGGCACGATGGAGCGCATTTTGCGTCTGATGGCAGACAAAAAAGCGTCCGATATTTACCTGTCAGCCAACTCGCCCGCGCTCATCAAAATCAATGGCCAGTTGATTCCGATCAACAATCAAATTTTGCCAGCCGACGCACCGCGCAACCTCATGGCTGAGGTGCTGCCCCCAAAACGCATGGAGGAGCTGGACGAGACCAACGAGTTAAACATGGCCTTTGCCATTGAGGGCGTGGGCAACTTCCGGTTTTCGGGCTTTCGCCAGCGGGGCAGCTACGCCTGCGTGATTCGCTACATCGCAACCGACATCCCGTCGCTAGATTCGTTGGCTGTGCCCGATGTGCTCAAAACGCTCATCATGGAAAAGCGCGGTTTACTGCTCATGGTGGGTGCTACTGGCGCGGGCAAATCGACCACCTTGGCGGCGATGATGGATCATCGCAACGCCAGCGTGCCAGGACACATTTTGACAATTGAAGATCCGGTTGAATTCATCTTCAAAAACAAAAAAAGCGTCATCAACCAGCGTGAAGTGGGCAGCGACACGATGTCGCTGCAAATCGCCCTCAAAAACGCCCTGCGCCAAGCGCCCGATGTCATTTTGATCGGCGAGATTCGCGACCGCGAAACCATGAGCGCGGCCATTGCCTACGCACAATCGGGTCACCTGTGTTTGGCCACCATGCACGCCAACAACAGCTACCAAGCGTTGAACCGGATTTTGAGTTTTTACCCGGTTGAGGTTCGCCCGACTCTGTTGGGCGACTTGGGGGCGGCACTCAAAGCCGTCGTGTCTCAGCGCCTGTTGCGCACCAAGTCGGGCTCGCGTGCACCGGCGGTTGAGGTGATGCTCAACACCAAACTGGTCAGCGAGATGATCGAAAAAGGCGACTTTTCGGCCATTCAAGAAGCAATGACGAACTCAATGGCCGAGGGCTCACAGACCTTTGAGCAAGACATTGCACGCTTGATCGTTGACGGCATCGTTGAGCGCAAAGAAGGCATTGCCTATGCCGACAGCCCGACCAACTTGATGTGGCGACTGCAAAACGACTTTGCCCGCGCGAATCAAGCCGCTGTGGTTGAAGAAGACCCCGATGACGAACCCAGCTTCACTGAAATCACGCTGGACGTGAAGCACTGACGCTCAGTCGCCCGACTTGTTCAACGCGCTCGAGCCGCCAAAAAGCGGTGAGAGGTAGCTCGAGGCAGTCACAGGCAGTAAGGGCGGCTCAAAACCATCCAAAACGGTGATTTTTATGGGTTTTTGAGCCCTTGGTCACCGGATTCATTCACTTTGTTGCTATCATTTTGTGAACAACCAGACTCCATCATCACCATCGCCCCTGCTGGCCCTCGTGCAACGCGGCGAAGCCTTACTCACCCAAGCCCAGGTGTCGTTTGGCCACGGCACCACCTGCGCGTTTGACGAATCCGCTTGGCTGGTGTTGCACGCACTGGGTTTGCCGCTCGACAGCGAGTTGGACGCACCCATGAGTGGTGTGAGCGACGCTTCATGGTTGCAAGTCGAGCCGTGGTTCAACAAGCGCGTCACCAGCCGCAAACCCGCCGCGTACCTCACCGGCGAGGCCTATTTGCAAGGTGTTGCCTTCTTTGTAGATGAGCGAGTCATCGTGCCGCGCAGCTTCATTGCTGAGCTGATTGCAGACGGCGGCTTCGATGCCTGGCTGAGCGAAGAAACCACCGAAGTGCTGGACCTGTGCACCGGAAACGGCAGTTTGGCGGTGCTGGCCGCGCTAGCCTACCCTGAAGTCAACATCGACGCCTGCGACTTGAGTTCGGACGCACTCGCTGTCGCCAAAATCAATGTTGATCGCCATGGTCTCGCTGATCGCATTCGCCTATTTGAGTCGGATGGCCTGAGCGCGTGCACAGTGAACGCCGACTTGAAGAGTCCCGCCAAGGTCTACGACTTGATCGTGTGCAACCCGCCCTACGTCAACGCGCGCAGCATGGCCGCGTTGCCGCCCGAGTATCAAGCCGAGCCCCAAATGGCTTTGGCCAGCGGTGAAGACGGCATGGATTTCACCCGCGCGCTGCTGGCCAACGTGTGGCGACACTTGAGCAGCGACGGCGTGCTGGTGTTGGAGATCGGCAACGAGCGCGCAAATTTCGAGCGCGCATTCCCAACACTTGACCCCGCATGGCTTGCCACCAGTGGTGGCGCTGACCAAGTCTTGCTCATCCAGCGCGACATGCTCCTGCTGCAAAGCTAATCAAAAAACAACAATGATCAATCTCCAAAACATCACCCTGCGTCGCAGCGCCAAAGTGCTGCTTGACGGTGCCAGCATCACCTTGCAACCCGGCGAAAAGGTCGGCCTCGTTGGGCGCAACGGCGCGGGCAAGTCAACCCTGTTTGCACTCATCATGGGGCAAATTCACGAAGACGCGGGCGAGTTTTTCATGCCAGCGTCGTGGCGCATGAGCACGGTCGCGCAGCACATGCCCGAGACCGACGAACCTGCAACCCAGTTTGTGTTGTCGGGCGACACGCGCTTGGGCCAAGCCCAAGCCGAGCTCGATGCCGCCGAGGCCATGGTGGCGGCGGACGGCGAGAGCGAAGACGACTATCACATGCGTCAAGGTGAAGCCATCGGCCACGCCTATGCGTCGCTTGACGACGCAGGCTCACATGATGCGCCCGCGCGGGCGCAGGCTTTGATTTTGGGGTTGGGCTTCAAAGTCGACGAGCTTGACAAACCCGTCAACGCGTTCTCAGGCGGCTGGCGCATGCGCTTGCAATTGGCTCGAGCCCTCATGTGCCCGGCCGACATCATGCTGCTCGACGAGCCAACAAACCATTTGGACTTGGACGCGTTGGTGTGGCTTGAGGCATGGCTCAAGCGCTTTGAAGGCACGATGGTCGTCATCAGCCACGACCGCGAATTCTTGGACTCCGTCACCAAAGTCACGGTGCACATCGAGTCGGGCAAGCTCACCCGCTACGGTGCCAACTACAGCGGATTTGAAGAGCTGCGCACCCAGCAGCTTGAGCTACAACAAGCGGCGTACGGCAAGCAGCAAGACAAAATCGCCCACCTCCAAAAGTTCATTGACCGCTTCAAAGCCAAAGCCAGCAAAGCCAAACAGGCACAAAGCCGGGTCAAAGCGCTCGAGCGCATGGAGAAGATCGCACCGCTCATTCAAGCCGGTGACTTCCAGTTTGAGTTCAAAGAGCCCGCGAATTTGCCAAACCCCATGCTGGCCATCACCGATGTCAGTTTTGGCTATATCAAAGAGCTGGACGTTGATGCCGGCACGCCGGAAGAGCGTACGACGATTTTGCGCGGCGTGAGCCGCACCGTGTTGGCCGGGCAGCGCATTGGCGTGCTGGGCGCCAACGGCCAAGGGAAGTCAACCTTTGTGAAAACCGTGGCTCGCGCCATGCCTGCATTGGCCGGCGACTTGACCGAAGGCAAGGGCCTGAAGATCGGCTATTTTGCTCAGCAAGAACTTGATGTGCTGCACGAAGGCAGCAACCCACTGGAGCACATGGTGCGACTGGCGCGCAGCATCGGCGTTGAGGCGCGAGAGCAAGAACTGCGCGGCTATTTGGGCAGTTTCAAGTTTGATGGCTCGATGGTCCACCAAGCTGTGGGCAGCATGAGCGGAGGAGAAAAGGCGCGCCTGGTTTTGGCCATGGTCGTTTGGCAAAAACCCAACTTGTTGTTGCTGGACGAGCCCACCAACCACCTTGACCTCACGACTCGCGAAGCCCTGCGCATGGCCTTGGCTCAGTTTGAGGGCACCGTCATGTTGGTCAGCCACGACCGTGCCTTGCTTCGCGCCGTGTGTGACGAGTTTTGGCTGGTCACCGGCGGCGGCGTGCAACCGTTTGACGGCGACCTAGACGACTACCAGCAATTTTTGCTCGATGAAGCCAAGCGCATGCGCGAGGCTGCCAAACGCAGCAACGCCGAATCCAAAGTCGAATCAGTCGCTACTAAATCAATAGCGACAAGTCCAATGAATTCGGTGACCAAGGGCGAAAAGCACGCCAAATCCACCGCTTCTAGCCCGGCAGAGTCTCAGCGGCGGCAATTGATTGCTGAAAAAACACGCCCCTGGCGCAAAGAGGTCGATCAAATTGACTCGAGCATCGCCACCTTGAATGCCGAACGTACCGAGCTTGAAGATCTGATGGCACGGCTAAGCGACGGCGGCGATATTGCACAGGCGGGCAGGCGGCTCAAGTCGATTGCTGACGAGCTGACCACCCATGAAAACCGCTGGCTCCACCTCAACGAACGGATCGAGTCGGCGACGGCCTGAATGGCCACTTGAGCGGTTTTTAGGCTGTCTCGTCAAAATAGACCAGCCATGCCGCCAGAGCGGAAATTCGCTCACATTTAACGCTATAATCTAGGGCTTCACTGACGCAGATTTGCTTCTGTTTCAGCACAAGTTAACGGGTCGTTAGCTCAGTTGGTAGAGCAGCGGACTTTTAATCCGTTTGTCGCAGGTTCGAGCCCCGCACGACCCACCAAAAATCAAGCCGTCTGGCCCGCAAGGACCAGACGGTTTTTTGGTTTATCGGGTTGACGTCGCTTCAACAATTTGACCGGAAAACCCTCGTTGCGGCTGTAGAGTCAATCAGACCGAGGTCGGATTTTGGTAAATCTTTTGCAAGAGCCTGATCAACGTCTGCGTTTCGCTCGCGGTCAATCGTTTACCGACTTCACCCTCCAGCTTTGCCACAACCCCCTCGGCCTCGGCAACCAAAATCGCACCAGCCTCGCTTAGAGTTAAGCCGATGGCGCGGCGATCTGTCGGGTGCGGCGAGCGAAACAGCCAGCCGCGCTGCTCAAAACTCGCAACCTGTCCGACTAAATTGGGCGGTAGCAAATTGAGCGTGCGGCACAGTTGGCGTGAGGTGATGCCGGGGTTGTGGTGAATCAACACCAAAACCGAAAAATCAACCGGACGCAGCCCAAACACAGACATTCGGTCCAAAAACTTTTCAATTGCGACCAATGCGACGCGGCGCGCGTTGTAGCCAATCAGGCTCTCTAAGAAGCGGGTATCAACGGATTTGGGCATCGACCTGCGCGCCTAATGTCCACAAACAAACGCGTCGGCTCGCTCGGTGTCTTTGGCCCCGTTCACCAGCCTGGCAACCTGGGGGTAGGGACACAGTGGCCGCGAGCGGTTTGGTGACCAGTCTTTGGGTATTTCGGCATTGGGTACATTGGCTGTCGCACCGCGAACTTGCGCCAACACCTGGTGCGGTGCAACGCCGCGCTCAACCCAATCAACCAAGCTTTGCAGCATGTTGAACTGATCGGTGCTTGCCCCGCCAGAACAGTGGTTCATCCCGGGCACCACAAACAACCGCGCAAAATTGCCAGCCTGACCTCGATGAGTTGCATTGAGCTTGTCGTACCAATCGGCTGTGTCAGCTACCGAAAACACGCCATCAGCGCTGCCGTGGTACACGATCATGCGGCGGCCACGCAATTGAAAGTCCCGCAGCTGTTCGGCAGCAGGAGGTGACATGAAAGACATGCCCGACTCGCCAAACGCACCCGACGTGGCCTCTATTCGGTTGGCTAAATCAGCCACATTCGCAGCAAGCGCGTACCTCAAGCCTGGAGAAGCAAAATACCCGGCCGTGCTGCTGGGTGGTGTGCTGAAAATAAACGCAACCGCGCCGGGGTCGAGATTCTGTGAAGCCGTTAAGTGCCAAAACCGCCAGTTACCGTGAGCAACGCCCGGATCAAACCAAAACGGAGCGTAGACGGCCTTGCCGTCTGCTCGCACTGGCGACGCAAACACTTTGGCCAAGGCGAGCTTGCGCTCGGCGCTCAAACATATGCCATCCCGACGAGTGTCGCCACTGGCGCAACTGGGCACATGGCGCGCAAGACTGAACACCATTTGACAAGCCTGTGGTGCAAGCACCATGCCGTCGACCACGCCGTCCAAGGCATCGCAACGACTCAACACAGACTGACCGACCAGCTTGTATTCAGCCGGACTGATGGCACTCTGAATGTCCGGTAAGCCCGTGGTGCTCAGGCTTGAAACGCTCGCATAAGCCTGGACTTTTGCCAACTGGGCCACTGCCGCTTTGGGAAGTTGAAAGCCGGGATTGCCCGCCAAAACGCCGTCGCAGTCGGCAGCGAATCGCGATGCCGCGACCATGGCGTGGCGCCCACCGTTGGAGCAGCCGCCCAAATACGAGCGATCAGGTGCTTTGCCGTAGGCCTTGGTGATGATTTGCTTGGCTGCAGGTGTCAAGCCTTGAACCGCACCATAACCATAATCAATGCGGGCTTGTGGGTCCAGCCCAAAGAACGGATTTGGCGCAGGATGCCCTGCGTCAGAGCTGAGCACTGCAAACCCCATGTGCAACGCCGTGGTCGTTGGCCCTCCCCCGCCGACAGCGCCAAATGCTGGCGCGACTACGCCGTCGATGCCGCCATTGGCTTGGTGGAAAAATCGCCCGCTCCAATCGCTAGGCAATCGCATTTCAAAACCGATGCCGTAGCTGCGGCCGTCCGCCGAGCTGATGCGCTCATTCAAGCGACCTTTGAGCAAGCAGTGCGGCGGCGCGGGGCTTTGCACACCCGTCACTGTGGCACCCGCGATCCAGCTGGCACTGGTAAAGCGGGTGTTCGGCCAGACGAGCTGCGCCATGGCGTCGCAATGGTCAGCCGACAGCTTGCCGCCGCCCGTTGAAATTTTCGGTGTCTCTGGCTGGGTGGCGCAAGACGCCAGCACAACCAGTGAAGCAGCGGCAATCAATGCGGTGGTCAGCGACCGGGTTGGGCTTGCGTTCACGGCAACGCTCACGACTCAGCAGAGAAGCCAATGCGTTTGATCAGCGGCCCCCAGCGGTCAAACTCGACCTTCATGCTTTTGGCCATGTCGTCAGGCGTGCCGCCAAACGGCAACAAGCCCACCACATTGAGCGAGTCCAGCACCGACTTTTCTTTGAGCGCCGCGTTGATGGCTTGGTTGCAAGCCGTCACAACCGACGCCGGCATTTTGGCAGGACCACAAAAGCCGAACCATTCCTCGACCGTCAAGTCAGCAAAGCCCTGCTCGGCGAGCGTGGCAACTTCGGGTACAAAGGGCGAGCGGGTGCGCCCAGATGTGGCCAAAATGCGCAACTTGCCCGCCTTGTGGTTGGCGATCATGTCGCCGTGGGGGCAAACCATGGCCGCAATTTGACCGCCGACCACATCTGTTACGCCCGGAATCGAACCGCGATACGCCACATGACGCAAATCAGTGCCGGTATTGAGGCCCAGCAACGCGCCGATGAAATGCGGTGTGGACCCCGCAGCGGGCGAGCCGTAGTTGGCATCTTTGGGGTTGGCTTTAGCCCACGCCAAAAATTCCTTGAGGTTGGTCACGCTGGCAGGCACCATGGGTCCCACGCAAACGCCGTGATAAATCAAAGACGTGGTCCCAAGCATGGTGAAATCTTTAAACGGGTCGTAACTCAGCTTGCTGTAAATGTGTGGGTAAAGCGACAGGCAGGAAAACGGTGTGTGCGCGATCACCGAGCCGTCCGGCACGCTGGGTTTCATGGCCTCGAGCGCAATGCGACCACCAGCGCCCGGTCGGTTGTCAACGACACCTGGGTTTTTGCTGAATGGCGTGCCCGCAAATCGCTCGGCCACGCGCCGTGCCGTTACGTCACCCGCGCTACCAGCCGGAAACCCGTACATCACCTTGACTTGATCCACGGCTTGGGCGAACGCATGGCTTGAAGCAAAAGCGCCCAAAACCGTTGAACCCGTTGCTTGCAATACTTGACGACGATTGAACATGATCACACTCCTAAAAACGACCGTTGAACGGAAACGACAGAACGAGAAACTACCGAACCGCAAAAAATCGCATGTGCACACAGTCTGGCGCCCGCCAGCCCGTGCCGATGAATTGAAACTGGTGCAACCACTGCCACTGTGGCGCAGCAGTCTCGAACCGCGGCTGACACCGAAAGTAGACCGAACTGGGCGACACCGGCTCACCGCGCATCAAGCTCGCGGTCACCGACGCGCTGGCGTGCCGCAGAGCCGTGTTGTGCACGAAGACTTTCGCGCCGTCGCTGAGATGAATGACGTAGCGCGCGTCCAGCAACGCCGTGGTTAAACCAAACTCGTCATCGCCCGCAGCCAACACGGTTTGAAAATCTGCACCGCCCGCCATCACAACGCCTTCAAACTGGTGCGTGTTGACCGTGTTTTCACTCAGCACTTCGCCGCCCAAAATCGGCACAACCCGCTTAAAACCGAGAGGCGTGGCTCCCACCTCGACCGCGCTGCCAACACGAACCGACAGGCGGCACAGTGGCGACAGCAGCGGCGCAGCAAGGGGGTCAGTATCGGCTGGGTCAGTCACAGGGTTGTGGGCACCAAAGTACCGGTCAACGTGCCGTCGTCAAATGCGTCGACCAAACTCGAGCGGTGCTGCAACACCGCTCGCTGGTTGATCGATCCTTTGTCAGTCACCTCACCTCGGTCGATTGATGGCGCTTCGCTCATCAAGTAAAGCCGCGTCACTCTCGACGCACTGCCAGTTGCTGTCGCGGCCAATGCATCGAGAACTTGCTGAAAATGGGCCCGAACGCGAGGCGTGTCAAGTACTTCACGCAGCGGTTGATCATTCGGCCCGTCGCTGAGCGAACGGATCGCAGGAGTCGCGAAAACCAAGGCCCCAACCGATTGCCGATTCAAGCCCGTGATGACCACGTCTTGAACAAAAGGCGCACCCGCAGCAATGATTTTTGCCCGCATGGGGCCGACGCTCACGAACGTGCCAGTGGACAATTTGAAGTCTTCGGCGATGCGCCCATCAAACCGCAGGCCCAAATTCGTGTTGTTGGGGTCTATCCAAGTGACGGCGTCCCCGGTACAGAAAAAACCTTCCGCGTCAAAGGCATCAGCCGTTGCGCCAGGGTTGCGCCAATAGCCCGGGGTGATGTTGGGGCCTCGGTAGCGAACCTCGGTTTTGCCGTCTGCTGGCACAAGTTTGAGCTCGAGCGCCGGCGCAGGCAAACCCAAGTCACCCGCGCGCACTTCAGGCCGCGTGACAAAAATCCCAAACGGCCCCGACTCAGTCATGCCCAATCCCGTGGTCATCACGATGCGCTCACCGATTTCGCGCGCTTGGGCTGCATACAAACTGTCCCAAACCGGTTGAGCCAAGGCAGCGCCAGCGTAAAAAAACATCCGAACCCGGCTGAGCAAGGTTTTGCGCAGTTGATCGTCATGAGCCATTGCGGCGGCAATCGCCTCGAAGCCGGTCGGTACGTTGAAATACACCGTTGGCGCGATCTCACGCAAATTGCGCAAAGTCTCGCCCATCAGCGATGGCGTGGGCTTGCCGTCGTCGATGTAAAGCGTGCCCCCGTTGTACAAAACCAAGCCCCAGTTGTGGTTGCCACCAAAGGTGTGATTCCAAGGCAACCAGTCCACCAAAACAGGCGCGGCTTCGGTCAGCACGGGCATGCTTTGTCGCATTTGCTGCTGGTTGGCACACCACATTTCGTGGGTGTTGATCACAGCTTTGGGCAATTTGGTGCTACCACTCGTGAACAAAAATTTCGCGATACTGGCCCCGTTCACAGCCTGCATCGCTTCATCAACTTTTGCAGTTGGCGGTGTGCTGACAACCTCGTCAAAACTGATCAAAGCGTGATTCAGCTCGATATTGGACGGCTGATGCCAGCGGCTACCGACTAAAACCGACACATCTGCAGGCACCGCAGCACCCAAAGCAAATCCGTATCGCCCTAAATCGCTGACGAACACGGCACCGGGCGTGAGTGTCGAGATCACGTGGCGCAACTTTTCGAAATCAGTGCTGACCAAGCTGTACGCCGGCGACACCGCGCAAAACGGTACCCCAACCAACAGGCACGCAAGCGCCAAGATGCTGTGGTCCAAATCGTTTTCGCTGAGGATCGCAACTGGACGCTCAGCACTGAGACCTTGGTCAAGCAGCCATTGCCCGACGCTTCGGGCCCGGCTCAACGCTTGCGAGTAGCTGATGTGTTGCCATTGCCCTGTTTGCCCTATTTGCCCGCCGACTAAGCGCTCACGCTGTGCGATCCAAATCGCGTCGGGCGAGCGCGTGGCCCAGTGGAGCAGCCGCTCGCCCATGCTTCGAGCAAAGGGCTCCAGCGCTTGTTTCGCCGCGAGGTACTGAGTGCCATCCGCAGTTGTGCGCACAATGGCCTGGGTCACCCCAAAGTCAAGCGGCCGAAACGCGACGGCAGTCATTGCATTGATCCAGTCGCAGCGCTTTGTGGCTTGACCTTCTCGGCTTTCCCATCCAAAAACGCCCTCACCCGCAGCTTGGCCTCTGGCGCGCTTTGGGCAATTGCCGCCATCAAAGCCTCGGTCATGAATCCGTGGTCTGCCGGTTGCTCTGCAATTCTGGGCAGGGCCTGAACCAACGCGTAGTTCGTTAATGGCGCGTTCTCGGCGATTCGCACGGCTAACTCGATCGCCTTGTTGGTTGATTCACCCGCACCAACCAAATACTGAGCAAATCCAGCACGCTCACCCTCGACCGCATCGTAAGTTCGCCCGGTGAGCATCATGTCGGTCATTCGTGCAACGCCGATTAAACGAGGAATGCGCACCGACCCGCCGCCGCCGACAAAGATTCCGCGAGAACCTTCTGGCAACGCATAGAACGTGCTGGTGTCAGCCACCCGCACATGACAGCTCGATGCCAACTCCAAACCTCCGCCAACGACCGCCCCGTGCAGCGCGGCGACGACAGGTACCGGCCCAAGCTGAATCGCGTTCAGGGCTGCGTGCCAATGCCGCGAGTGATGCAGGCCTTGGGATGCATCGCGCTCTTTGAGCTCACTCAAATCCAAACCGGCACAAAAGTGCGCTCCATCGCCCGCGATGACGGCTGAGCGTGCCTCGCTTGGCAACCGGTCAAAGGCATTGCGAAGGGCATCAACAACCGCGTCACTCAATGCATTTCGCTTGTGTCCCCGCGTCAAAGTAAGTATCACGACTTGAGCCTGCGCACCAACACGCTCGACGCGCAAGTCCTGGGTACACAGCTCAGTGATCAAATTTTGGGTTTTTTGTGCGTTCATGGATGGGCAGGCTTGCGATTGATTTCAAGCTGGAATATAGTTATCAATCAAAACGAAAAAACCCGGATTTACCCGCATGAACTTCACCGACTTGGTTGCCATCGACATCCACACCCACGCAGAGGTGAGCTGCTGGAATCCGTTTGACTCTTACCGCGAGGACGTTGACCGCGCTGCCGACAAACACTTTGGCTTCAGCCATCGCCCGACCATCGCGGAGACTGTGGCGCACTACCGCGAGCGCAAACTAGGCTTAGTCATGTTCACGGTCGACGCCGAATCGCAAATGGGTCGGCGCCGCATACCCAACGAAGAAATAGCCCAAGCCGCGCGCGACAACAGTGACATGATGGTCGCCTTTGCCAGCATTGATCCGCACAAGGGCCTCATGGGTGCTCGCGAGGCCGAGCGCCTGATCACGGTTGAAGGGGTGCGGGGGTTCAAGTTTCACCCAACTGTTCAGGGGTACCACCCTTTTGATCGCATGCCTTGGCCCATTTACGAAGTCATCAACGCGCACAAATTGCTATTTTCCACACCGGACACAGCGGTATCGGCTCGGGCATGCGCTGCGGCGCGGGGCTGCGACTGGAGTACAGCAACCCGATGCACTTGGACGATGTGGCACTCAATTTTCCGGACATGCAGGTTGTCATGGCCCACCCCAGCTTCCCATGGCAGGACGAAGCCCTGAGTGTGGCGATGCACAAGCCCAATGTCTGGATCGACTTGAGTGGTTGGAGCCCAAAGTACTTTCCGCCACAACTCGTCCAGTATGCCAACACCTTGCTCAAAGACCGGGTGCTGTTTGGCAGCGACTACCTACTCATCACGCCTGATCGTTGGATGAAAGACTTTGAGCAAGCCGGCTTCAAAGACAGCGTGAAACCCCTGATTTTGAAGACCAATGCCATGCCCCTGCTGGGTTTGAGTTAGTGTGAATTTGATAGCATAAAAATCAATGGACCCGGCGACCAAGATGTAAAAATTGCAAAAGTTGGCGTGCTTTCTGCCCCCGTGGCGCTTGGTCGCTATCATGATCAGACAGCGTTCACTACCCAACTCGCATGCCCGCATCTCGCCCAACTCTATTCGCCGCGCTAGTCGGAGCCATTGCCGTGTTGGTGACTGCTTGCTCGTCTGGGGATGGTTCGATGCCGTCGCTACCTCGTGCAACGACCGTCGTTGGCCTCACTTACGGGGAGCGCACGTTGGGCCGCGAGGCGGCTTCAGGCCGTGATTCAGCGACAGAAAAGCCTCAAACCGCCAGTAGTTTAGATCAGACCACACCTGAGCAATCGTTTGCGATGAGCGACAGCCTTGCCATGCATTTGTTGCGTTTGACACCGGGCCAAACCTTTGCCTTCCCATTGCCCGATGAGCCTTTGGCCCAATGGACAGTCGCCCGGACCGAGCCAAGCCCAGGGGGCGCGTCGACCATCATCGCAACCGATGGCAACAACGCGCATGCCGTGATCAGCCTGGTTGACGCCAACTCTGTCCAAGCGCGAATCATCAAAGGCGGTGAGCAATGGCTCTATCGAAGCCAAGCCGGGTCGAACACCCACCATACTTCAACCGTTTACCAAACTGTGCAAGGCGTGCGCCGCGATGCCCTCGTCGAAGCACCGGCCCACCGCGACACCATCGCAGAGCCCATTGCATACGGCGCGGGAACGCTTGCTCACGAACCACTGATCGCCCAGGCGCTTGCTCGCGCCGAGGTCTTGGCCATCGAAGCACGAACAGCCAAAGCTCATGATGGCGCGCGCCAGTTAGCCTTACTTGAGGGCGCGCCAGAAACCCCGCAGGCCGTCGCACCCGCCAACATCGATGTCGCGTTCGTCGTCGCCCCGTCACTGCAAAGGTTATACGGCTCCATTGCCGCAAGAGACGCCGACATCGCCATGATTGTTGCGATTGCAAACAACGCCATGGCAACCAATGGCATCGACGTTCGCGTGCGAGCCGTCACGGTCAACCCACTGTCTATTGAGCTGCCCAACATCAACCAATCCGCCTTGCTGGCCAACTTGCGCGACGGCGCAGGCGCCTTTGGCGAACAATGGCCAAACCAATTGCGCGCCGGGGCCGACGTGGTTGCCCTGCTTACCCCGTTTCGCAGCCGCGACTCGACAGACGGCAATTGTGGCCGAGGCTACGTAGGCACGCTTCGCAGTGGCGGCACCTTCTCCAGCGGGCAGCTCGGCTTCTCGGTATCTGCACGCATGAACGAAGTGCCCATGAGCTCGTTTTGCTTTCCGTCGACATTTGCCCATGAGCTGGGTCATAACCTCGGCAACCTGCACGACCGCATCAACGCCCCAAGCGGCACTGGCGCGTTCAGCTACAGCCGTGGCTACACCGTACCGGGCGCATTTCGCGACATCATGGGCACCGGGTCAGCAAACCGCTTGGAGCTCTATTCAGACCCCAACCGAACCTGCCAAGGTCAGCCCTGCGGCAAGCCCGAGTCAGCCATCGACAGCGCCGACGCAGCCAAGACCATCAAATCCACCGGCCCCCTGATGGCATTCGGGCTCGACCCCCGCGAACGCTTCACCGGTTGGTACGTCGTTAACGGAGAACTCGGCACGGGCTGGGCGATTGAGGTGCAAGACACGCGAATGTTTGTCGCCTATTTCGCCTACGAGGCCGACGGCAGCGCCACTTGGTATGCCGGGCCGGGTCGCGAATGCGCCCCAAATAAGTTTTGCGTTGACCTCAATCGATACCAAGGTGGCGCAACAGCAGCCGGGCCGTTCAAAGCGCCAAGTAACGTCACCCGTGTCGCGACCGCAACGCTCACCTTGATCGACGGGGCCCAACCAACAATTGCCCTTGCGACAGGCCTGCGCAACCAAACTCTTTCGCGTTTCAACATCAACGAGACCGCTAACGCGTTCAACACTCGCCCCAGCTACCCCAATCGATCCAAAAGCGGGTGGTATTGGGACGCCAGCCAAGGCGGAACCGGCATATTCGTTGAAACGCAAGGCAGCACCAGCTTCACCGGCTACTTTCACTATCGCAGCAATGGCACGCCTACGTGGCTCGCAGCACGCAGCATCCGCTACACCACGACACCTGACGCAAACGGACTGGTCGGCAGCTACGCCAGCGCCAACAACCGTTTCTCGTCCTACGAAGGCGGGCAAACCTTAACCGGCCCATACAAAGCCCCGCGCGAAGTCAACACCCATGCTGCATCTGGCTTTTTATCCACCGAGCTCGACTACATCAGCATCGCCCAAGGTAGCGAGCTACGCACATCGAGCAGATTCACCCCGTTTAGAGACTTTTGAACGCCAGGCAACGGCCATGAATTGATTCACTTTTCATAGCAACAGAGCCAATGAATCCGGTGACCAAGGGTCAATATGCCATCAAAAACACGTTGCAGAGGTTAAACCTGCCCCTAGGCGTACAATCCAACCCTTGGGGCTGCATTGGTTTCGACGTGGGTTCGGACGCGTGGCGCCGCATGCCGAGCCCGTTGGATGCTCGTAAATCTCCTGACAAAAAACTAACTGCTAACGACTCTCGTTACGCACTCGCAGCTTAATTGCTGAGAGCCCTGCAACAGCTCGCCGTTGGGTTGGGGTGGCAACACCTGCAGGGTCATTTACAACGGCTAGGATGTGCTGCGCCCTTCAGCCCACTCCAAAACCCAATGAGCTGGTCCGATGTGTAGCGTGCAGCTGCGCGACACAAAGGACGAGAAAAAAATCAGCCTGCTAAGCATGTAGAAGCGTACGAAAAAGGCTTGCGGACGGGGGTTCAAATCCCCCCAGCTCCACCATCCAAACTGAAAAGGCTCACCGGAAACGGTGGGCCTTTTTGGTTTGGGAGCCGGGCCGATGGGATGTGCTAAACGCGGCCGCACGCAGACGAGGGCTAAAGCGCTGCGGCTCCAAGGCCGCCATTTCGGCCGTGGACAGCGCAAAGAGGCGAAGCTCTGCGCAACCGTGCCATGCAAGGGTGAACAGGGTCACCAAAAAAGTACGCCAAGGATTGGTTAAAACTCAGCCATCTCTGGAGCTCTCATGTCTCGAAACGAAATACATCCTGCGGCCCAAGCCGCAACCTCGGCAACAGGTGTTCCCAAACCTTTGCGTGCGCCGCGCGCGCAAGTTCACTGCCGCCTTTCGCCACTCAGCCGTGCAGATCGTCCTGCGAGACGGTAAAACCGTCGCCGCCGCGGCCCGCGAGCTCGATGTCAATTTGAAGACCTACTCCAACTGGGTCCAAGCTGCTCGCTCGGGGCTCTTGGAGCACATTGACACCCACCGCGTCAACCCGGTGAGTGAGTTGCAGTCCGAAGTCAGTCGCTTGCGCCGTGCGCTGGCTGAAGTCACTGAGGAGCGCGACATCTTAAAAAAAGCCACGGCGTACTTTGCTCGAGTGTCCAAGTGAAGTACGCCTTCGTGCAAAGCCATGCTGAGCGACCGCATCAGGGGCAAACCCACAGCCCGCGGGCTTACTGCAAGGCGTTTGGCCTGTCGCGCTCGGGCTGGCAGGCATACCAGCGCAGACAGCCTGCGCCTGAGCAAGCTCCTGTGCAACCGCTGGCAAGTGGCGACGCAGACCTAACCAGCAAAGCCTCGCGCAAACAAGCGCTGGACGATGCGGCGCGCCAAATACACGCCAAGGCTCGCAGCTGCTACGGTGCCATTCGCATGCAAGCGGCATTGCAGCGTCGGGGGCGCACACTGTCGCTGTCGAGCACAAAGCGCCTGACCCGGCGCTTTGGGCTGGCGCAGCGGCAAAAACTCAGGCGCGTTTGCACCACCGACAGCAAGCACGGTCTGCCCATCGCGGCCAACTTGCTCGCGCAGCGCTTTGATCTCATTCACACGCCCAACCGAGTTTGGTTGTGCGATATCACCTACATCGACACCGGTGAGGGCTGGGTGTACTTGGCAGGCGTGAAGAACGCGTGCAGCAAAAAGCTCGTGGGCTGGGCCAGTGCGCAGCACATGCGAACTGAGCTGGTGATGGATGCGCTGGCCATGGCGATCAGGCAAGAGCGGCCCAAACCGGGCCTGATTTGCCACAGCGACCGAGGCAGCCAGTACGCCAGTGCGGCGTATCGAAAGATGCTGGATGCCAATCAAATGCAAGCGTCAATGAGCCGAGCGGGCAACTGTTATGACAACGCGCCGATGGAGAGCTTTTGAGCGAGCCTGAAGAAGGAGTGCATCCACAGACTGCACTTTGAGACGGCCGCACAGGCTCACGCAGCAATCTTTGACTACATTGCGGCGTTCTATAACCCGCATCGGCTGCATACCAGCATTGGCAATCGGTCACCGCACGAGTTCATGCGGGATTGGCACGCAACGATGGCAGGGCAAGCGGGGGAAAGCCTTCCCCCGCACCCCCTTCTTGATTTAGAGAATCCCTTTTACAGCCAGGATCCAGCCCAACCGCAATACAGCCCAAACCACCCAACTCAAACCGCCTCGTAAACTGACCATCAGCAAAATCCTTGGCGTTCACTTTCTTGGCCCGGTTCAGGCTTTCACGCTGGACGCGCCTTCAGCCGTCGCTACAGCAATCGGCGGATTGAAAGTTCGTGAAGGAAATAGCGACCAACGTTTTACTTGCGCGGCTGTTTGCGACGGACGACGACAGCCCCGCATGCACGATGGGTTTGCCAAGATATCTCAAGACGTTTGGCTTGCCAGCAGACTCCTTGCAAGTCAACACGCAAGTCGAATTACTGCCGTCACAGATATGCGAATGGATTGCCCGCCCCTACATTCTGCTGCGTTCATATTGCGCTGCAACTTCTTCAAAGCTGGGGTTGGCTTTGCCGGTCCCATTGACAAAAACGGCCGGTAGCGCGCCGCCTGCCATCACACTATTCATGTTGTGAATGTCGTTTGGCGTCATGCCATCGGTGTTGAAATTCGCCGAGCTTGCCCTGGCCACTGGAATGCCTCTTTTCTCCAGACGGCGGACCATGTCGTCCGCGCGCAACCCTTCGGCTTTGGAGCAGTTTGCGGGGGCAAAAACGACCACACCCGCCGAGCTGCGACCTTGCGGTGTCGGCATGCGCACAAACGGGATTTTGGGGTCGCTGTGCGCGGCTTCGGTATCGACGATGGTGGTCGACCGACCGATGACAACCGCGCCATCGACTGGAATACCCAGTTTGGCCAGCGCTTGCTGCTCATCGGCCGATAACTGACTTGAAGTCGATGGAGAGCCCGCAAGCGGATGTTCTGGACTGAGCCGGGGCTGAATGACGTATTTGTAGCCACCCCAAGCCGCGCCAGCAATGACCAAAAACTTGAATAAACCCATGGTTACACCTTGTCGAATTCGTCAATCATGATTGCACGTTACAAACGTAAACACAACTTCGCGGCAAACCCGTTCGCTGAAAGGTCACACGACCGACGTGGGCAAAGCACGACTCACGCAGCGTTCATCGCGCTCGACGACACAATGCTCAAATCGATTCATCTCAACGCCGAAGACACCTACCTGTGCCCCCAATCAAGCCAATCAAAGCATCCAAATCACTTCTCGGGTTCGCGTCAATGAGCTGGTGCGCAATCGTTGGCGTTGCGCTGCTGGGCGCGTCGCCCGCAAGCCACGCCATTGAAGAGCCTGCCTTCACGGTCGTGCGTCAATTGGGCGAGGTGGAGTTGCGTGAGTATCCTGGCTACACCGTGGCGAAGGTGGTTGTGGCTGGGCCATCAGAGCGGGCGGGGAGCCAAGCGTTTCCGATCTTGGCAGGCTACATTTTTGGCAAAAACAAGGGCGAGCGCAAGTTTGCAATGACGGCTCCGGTGACGCAATCTGCCGCGGTGCCAGAGCCAGCTGAAACAGCAAGACTCGCTGAACCAATCAAAATGGCGATGACCGCGCCGGTGACGCAAGCCCCAGCAAGTGGCGGTGGATTCTTGGTGCAATTCGTGCTGCCCAAAGGCGTGACCGCCGCGACCGCGCCCGAGCCGCTGGACGCGCGAGTGCTCGTCAGCGATGTAGGCCCAAGCCGCGTCGCAGCCATCCGGTATTCCGGTTTTTGGTCAACATCTAACGACGCAGAGCACTTGACCAAGCTGCAGGGCGCGCTAACTGCCGCCAACATTGCCTGGGTGGGCGAGCCCGTGTTATCGCGCTATAACGGACCGCTCACCCCGCCGTTCATGCGTCGCAACGAGGTTTGGCTGCGCGTTCCGTGAGCCCAAATCACGCCACAACCGCGCCGGATGAAACGCGTTGCGAGGCAGGCGACTTAAAATCACAAATTCCGTGCATCTAAGCGATGCCGCGCCGACTGACCTCTTTCCCTAGCCCAGACACCACCATGGACCTCAAAGTACCGATCACCATCACCGACGAAGTGGGTGACGACGTGATCACATCTAACGCCTTGCTGAACCTCGCCAGCGGCGAAATCGTGCAAGTGCGCTACATCGATCACGACGCCGACATGCAAGGCTATCCGTGGGAACTCAAAGGTTACGATTTTTCCAGCGGAACATTGAGCAACGCCGGAAAAGATGTCGAGTTCTCAGTCATCGTGAACCGGGGGCTTGAGACCTATTCCGTGAGCGCGGACGAGCTGGCCGAGATCAAACTTCGTGCGGCGGGCTTGTTTTCAGGCGTTCAGAGCCCTGAATTGGCTCACAAAACGATTGCTCAGTCCAAAGCTGGGCGTAAGCGCAAGAGCTAGTCACTTCTATTTTTATAGCAACAAACCCAATAGATTCGGCGACCAAAGACCAATTTTTCGTTAAATCGATCTGAAAACCACCCAAAGCGATCGGTTTGAGCTGAAACGGCGACTCCCCCATGAAACTCTTGCGTCATGACCGAAAGGGCCAGGAAACGCCCGGTTTGTTGGGCGATCACGGAACAAACTCAACGCGTCACTTACGGCGTTGCGACGCAGCAACCAAAGCGCCGACCAGTTTGGTGAGGTTAAACGGCTTGCCAACGTGGTCGTCCATGCCGGCGTCTAGGCAGTCTTGGCGGTCTTTGTTGCTGGTATTGGCCGTCATCGCCACGATGGGTGTGCGGGTTGTCGCTCGCTGCGACTCAAGCTGACGGATCGCTTGCGTCGCTGCAAAACCGTCGAGCACGGGCATCTGCAAGTCCATGAGCACGGCATCGAACCCGCCCGGGTTGTCGGCGATGGCGTCAACCCCTTGCTGTCCGTCGTCAGCCAACGTGACAACCGCGCCCTCAGATCGCAACAGCTCTCGGGCAATTTGCTGGTTGATGGCGTTGTCTTCGACCAGCAAAATTCGCATACCCATTAGCCGCTTGGGGCGCGCTGTTGAAGCGGTGGTTCCTCCAACGGGCGGCGGCTCAACAGTCTGAACGGGCACATCAACGATGCCAGTCGAGGCCGACTGAAACGTCGAGTCCAAGCTGGGGTCGAGATCGAAGTCCAAGGTGAACGAGAAAACACTGCCCTGCCCCAATTGGCTTGCCAGGCTGATTTCACCGCCCATCAGTTCCACCACTTGTTTGGAGATCGACAAACCCAGCCCTGTGCCGCCAAATCGGCGAGTGGTGGAGGCTTCGGCTTGGCTGAATCCGTCAAAAATGCGCATTTGATCGTCTGGTGCGATGCCAATGCCGCTGTCGTGCACCGAAAACTTGAGCGACGCCAACGTCTCGCTGCGAGACAAACAATCGATCTCAATTCGCACCTCGCCACTGGGCGTGAACTTGACCGCATTGCCGCCCAAATTGACCAATACTTGC
This sequence comes from Comamonadaceae bacterium, assembly GCA_031421855.1. GTDB lineage: Bacteria > Pseudomonadota > Gammaproteobacteria > Burkholderiales > Burkholderiaceae_C > JAAFHN01. Next base: position 4,522 of record JANOPN010000114.1, on the reverse strand, counting down.
TGCAATCTGAGCGCATCGCCCAGCACCGTGTGCGGCACATTTGGCGCGATGTGGAGCTTGAGTTGCACAGGCTTGGCGCCGACGGTGGCCTCCAAAATTTGCACCAATTCACCCAGCAACTCACGCAAGTGAAGCGGCTGGAGGTGAATCGACATTTTGCCGGCACCGATTTTGGCGAAGTCTAAAAAATCGTCGAGCAATCGCAAAAGCGCACTGGCTGCGGCCTCGCCCTTGCTGGCGTAGTCGAGTTGCTTGCCACTGAGTTCGGTGCGACGCAGCAACTGCAACATGCCCAAAACGCCGTTCATCGGCGTTCGAATTTCGTGGCTCATGTTGGCTAAAAACTGGCTTTTGACCTCACCCGCAGCCACCGCTTGCTCGCGGGCGCGATTGGCTTCTGAAACCATCAGCCTCAAATCGGATTCGGTTTGCAGCAATTGACGCATCGCCGCATGGGACTGAAACGCCACGAAGATCATGAAACCCATGCCCGCTATGAGCACGCCGCCGACCAGAGCAAGCGTCAGCTCACCACTCAAACCCAGCGCCAGCGCAGGCGGGATGAACATCGCCCCCAGCAACCCCGCCAACGACTTGGGTTGAGCGGCAATCGACGACATGGCAATTGCGCCCACACCAAACAACATGCCAACCAACAGCGCCAGCTGCGGGCCATCCAGATGGGAGTGATCGTGCACCAGGTCAGCCATCACGGCATGCGCACCTTCTTGGCTGAGCAAAATCAACACCGCCGGGGCTGAAGCCCAAGAAAGACCGCTTGCCGTCGACTGCCAAAACAGCACGCGCGACCAAAACGCGACATTGAGCGGGCCGGCCGCTCGCCGGGCGAACGCGGCGCACTCGATGTAGCCAAAAACCATGACCACCAACAAAAACACGATGCACCACAAAAACGCTCGCTCCGGGAACACGAATTCGTACAGCAAAGCGCCACCGATCACGGCGGTGCCGACGCTCATGTGCACATTTAGGAGCTTGCGCGCGTAAGCAGCGAGCAGCAACTCGGCTTCGATGTCGACATGCTTTCGCTGTTGCGACGCGCTCATGGTTTCGGAGGCTCGGGTGTTGATGAGTCGGCTGGGGCTGTCGAGGGCGATGTCGATCCGGCTGGTGCTGACGATGCCGCCAAGGGCGGTTCGACAACGATTGGCGAAGTCGTCGGCGTGGGTAGTGGTGGTGTGGTTGGTGTTGGGGCCGGATCAGCCGCTCTCGTGTAGCGCACCCGCATCGACGCCCCAACCCAAGTCACGGGCGGCAAATGCGGCACAGCCCAAACCACTCGATCTCCACTGGCTAACTTCACCAAACGCCCTTGCGGCGGTTGAATGCTGCCTGCGATCAATGCCGTGTCGGCTGGGATGCTGATTTGCGGATCAAACTTGATCGCGATCGGGTTCATGTTGGTGAACGTCGCGTTGAACTGGATGATGTCACCCAGCACCAAGTTGGTCGCGGGCTCAAACTGCTCTTTGCCCGACGCGTCGCGAACAACCTTTTGCGCCGAGATTTCACCCTTGACTGGTGTTTCGCTGGGTGGTTGAATAATTTTGCCTACTGCGCGAGCCCCGGCGCTGGCGTCGTCTGATTGGGCTGACGACGCAGCCGACACCGGCCTTGCGGCGACTGGCTTGGGTCTTGGCGCACCACCCGGGGTCTTGACTGCGGGTTTTGAAATCGGGCTCGGCGCAACATAGGCCGCAGTACCAGCAGGCGCCAAGTTGGCAGGCAAAACCAGCGGCACGGATGACGCAGCCGCGGCCGATTTAGGCGCATTCGGTGGCGATTGAGCCCACACTGCCCCCCCAAACGCAGTGATGCACACAACAGCGACTCTTGCAAATACCATAGCAGCAAACCCAATAAAAACGGTGACCAAGGGCATATTTTGCCCAAAAAACCGATCAAACTCGGCATTCCGGTGCAAATCCAACCACCTTCGTCGAAAATCGCACATTGTCGTGCGCGACGCCTACAACACTTAAAAAAAACCTACCCATGCCCATCAATTGGTTCCCCGGTCACATGCATGCGACCAAAAAAGCGATCTTGGAGCGCATCAAAGAAATCGACGTCGTGATCGAGATGCTGGACGCTCGGCTGCCTGGCTCCAGCTGCAACCCCATGCTGGCCGAGTTGACCGCGGGCAAACCCAACCTCAAGCTGCTGAACAAGCAAGACCTGGCTGACCCCATGCGTACCGCCGCTTGGCTTGCGCACTACAACGCCCTGCCCGCGTGCAAGGCCATCGGCATGGACGCATCAGAATCTGCTCCAGCGCAGCGCTTGATTGCCGCCAGCCGAGAGCTTGCCCCGAACCGTGGCGGCATGGTCAAGCCGCTGCGGGTGCTGATTTGCGGCATACCCAACGTGGGCAAGTCCACGCTGATCAACACCTTCGTGTCCAAACGCGCCACCAAAACCGGCGACGAGGCGGGTGTGACCAAAACCGAGCAGCGCATCTCATTGGCAGACGACTGCTACTTGTTTGACACGCCCGGCATGTTGTGGCCGCGCATCAGCGTGCCGCAGTCAGGCTACAACTTGGCGGCCAGCGGCGCAGTCGGACGTGCGGCGTATGACGACGAAGAAGTTGCGTTCGAGCTGCTGGGCTATCTGAAGATCCACTATGCAAACGGCGTTGCCGCTCGCTACAAGCTAGATGCCAAAACGCTCAGATCCGCGACGGCAACCGATTTGCCCGACCCAGTAGTCGGGCAAGATGAATCTCTGGACATTCGCCAAGTGATGGCCGCGCTGTCGGACGACGAGTTGCTCGCCGCGATTGCGCGCAAGCGTGGCGCGGTTCACAGCGGCGGGCGCATCAACACGCAAAAAGCGTCTGAGCTGGTGATTCATGACTTTCGCACGACCCAGTTTGGCCGTGCGACCATCGAGACGCCTGGCGAACACGCGGTTTGGACGGCTGCGGCGGAACTAGCCGATGCCAAACGTGCCAACGAAAAGGCCGCAGACAAGCTGGCGCGAAGACAGCGTTAAATCGCTACTGACCGCTTCTAAACTATCCAGACGCATTTGATTACGTTCACAATTTCTACTTGAAATCAGCGCACCCAATGGGTGAAAGCGCTGCGATTTTTTTCTGGGTTAAGCCGGAGGGTTTTGACCGCCACGCCGAATCGCCAGCCCTTGGCTAGCCCGCTCGATCGCCGCTGCGACGAGCGGAATTCGAATTGGCTTGCCCACATAGTCATCCATGCCAGCAGCCATGCAGCGTTCGCGATCGCCTTGCATGGCGTTGGCAGTCATCGCCACGATCCACGGGCGACGCTCCTGCGGCATCGCACTTGGGCCTTGGGCCAAGGATTTTGAAGCTTCGATGCCGTCCATGACGGGCATCTGCACGTCCATCAACACCGCGTCGTAGCCATGCCCTGACGCGTCGGCAGCGGCGACCGCGTCTAAGGCCTGTTGCCCGTCAGACACAACATCACAGGCAAACCCTAGGCTTTGCAGCACTTTCATGATCACCAATTGGTTGACCGCGTTGTCTTCGGCAACCAAAATTCGCATCGCGGAGATGGCCACGGGCTTACTCAAGGCGGCGTCAGATTCAACACAAATCAACGCAACACCACCCAGGCATTTCGCAATCGCGTCGTTCAAGGCAGCGATTTTGAGTGGTTTAACCAAGTTGACTGAGACACCGAGCCTTCGCCAGTCAGCCAAGACTGCTTCAGTGATCTGCAGCGAATGCATCGCCACGATTGGCACCTCGGTTTTTGCGCGAAGATCAGCCACCATCGCGCAAAAAACGGCCATATCTGGCGTTGGCACCGATGCCGCACCCAGCATTTTTGATGCGTCCGCGCCCAACATCGGCCAGGGGGCATCAACGATGATGGCATTTGGCTGGGTCAGCAACAGCGACGGGTCGCGGTGCGTGTTGGCTATCGCCACGCTCAAGCCCAGTCGCCGCAGGTGCATCGCCAAATTCTCACGACTGGGTGATGGCGCAGCACAAACCAGAACCTGCGTCGCGCGCCCGGACCGCGGGCTAACCAAACTGAACGCCGACCCCTGGGGCGATGCCGAGGGGGATGTGGCTTCAGCAGCCACTTCAAGCGGCACCTCAAACTGGAAATTTGACCCTTCACCTGCAACCGATTCAACCCACATGCGACCGCCCATCAGCGTCACGATGCGGTGCGAGATCGACAACCCTAACCCCGTGCCGCCAAACCGCCGCGTGGTCGAGCTATCGCCTTGACTGAATGGCTTAAAAAGCCGATCGAGCAACAGCGCATCGATGCCGATGCCAGTGTCTTGAACGTTGACATGTAAACGGGCAGCGCCCGCCGCGCCGACTCGCGTGCGCACCTGCACCCTGACCGCGCCAGTCTGAGTGAACTTGACTGCGTTGTTGATCAAGTTAACCATCACTTGGTTGAACCGCGTCGAGTCTCCGACGACACGGCTGGGCACATCATCGGCCACGGCATAGAGCAACTCCAAACCCTTGGCGCTGGCGGCGGTGCTCACG
>JANOPN010000113.1:0-8554 GCA_031421855.1 Comamonadaceae bacterium | reverse complement strand
AACACACCAAACAGCGAAGTACGCACTCAAGCCAACGCCTCATTCGCGTTGGCTTTTGTTTTTAGGACTTACGCAAAATTGTCCCGCGGCGTTGCAGCTCCTAGCCGTGCTGTTCGCACTGTCGTCGTCGCTGCGCCTTGCTGGGACAATTTTGCGTAAGTCCTAAAAACAAAAGCCAACGCGAATGAGGCGTTGGCTTGAGTGCGTACTTCGCTGTTTGGTGTGTTCAACATGGTGCGGGGCTTGGTGCCCCACATTGTGCCCAATGATTGAACGCGCCTGCGATTAATTGCGTCCAGGAGGAGGCGGGCGACCTGCAATGTGGCGAAAGGTGATGCGACCCTTGGTGAGGTCGTATGGGGAGAGTTCGAGCGTTACTTTGTCACCCGCAATGATGCGGATGTGGTTTTTGCGCATTTTTCCAGCCGTGTAGGCAACGATCTGGTGACCGTTTTCCATTTTGACCAAAAAACGCGAATCGGGCAGTACCTCAAGTACCAACCCGTTCATTTCAATCAGCTCTTCTTTCGCCAATGCGATTACCTCAGATTAGGGTGCGAGCGCTTGCCTGTGCCGTTGAAGGTGGGGCTGACTCGCCGTTGTCGTCGCGTCCAGCAAGGCGCTGGGCAACCGAAAATAACCCTTGATTATACGGCTCAAGCTGCTTTGAGTTTAAAAACCGCTTCGCGTGCCCCGACTGCGATGCCACTCGCGTTGGTGATGCGAGTCGCGCGCCACACGTCCAAGGCCTGGTGTTGGGCATCATCAAGCCAGCCCAGTTTGGACAGCACATGCACCGTGGTGGCGTGCAACGCGGCCATGGTTGCGTCGATCACCTTGATGGCAAATCCTTCGCCGCGCGAGATGCTGGCAACCACTTGTACGCCGTCAGCGCCGACTTTGGTGATCCAGTCGCCGCGCCCAACCGTCATGAAACTCAAGTCGTTGCGTCCGTCGCCGCTGACCATGTGCGGCTGGCTCGTCATCGCGCGCCCGAGTGTGGCAAGCGAGTCGGCGCTGGCTTGGGCATCGGCGTGGGCGATTCGCCCGGCGCAGGCATCTGCCATTCGGGCAAAAGCGGTTGCCAAGGCGGAGAGCGGCATGCCGTAGTTTGGGGCGGAGCAGCCGTCGATGCCGCGTGTGAGTGAGTCCTCGCTCACGCTACAGACCCGGGCCACACTGGCGCGAATGGCTTGTTGTAGGGGGTGGTCGGCGGCGAGGTAGGTGTCAAGCGGCAGTCCGTTTTGGACGCAATAGGCCAGCATGCCTGCGTGCTTGCCGCTGCAATTGTTGTGGCGCTCGTCAAATGCCACCGTGGCCGGTTGTATTTGGCCGCCGTAGCTGTAGCGCAGTGGCATGTGGCAGCCGCAACGCAATGCTTTGTGCGTGAGCCCTGTTGCGTTCAACATGCCATCGACTTGTTCGGCGTGCGCGTCCTCGCCGTTGTGGCTGGCGCAAAGCAAGGCTGTTTGCCGGGTGCTGAAATCAAAGAGCTTCAAGCCGCCGCCGTTCACAAACGGCAAGGCTTGCAGGGGCTTGAGCGTGCTGCGGGTAAAGCTGTGCCAGTGCGGGTTGCCGACAGCGTTGAGCACCCGCCCCTGCGCATTGACATGGGCGATGGCACCCAAATGGAGGTTTTCAAGGTGACCGCCTCGGGTGACCTGAATGAGCGGGGTGAGTCCAGATGGGAGGTTCATGGCCAGTCAAACCGATATTGTCCATTGGGCGACCAAACCTTCGGTTTTTGGTCTACGCGATGGTTGTCGGACGATTTGCGGCCATTTCCGAGGCTCTTCCTCGCCAATAGCGGGGCTATTGGACTCGTCAGTCGCCTCAGAACTGACTCGCAACTCGCCACGCCACCCATTCGCGTCCCAATGAACAATTTCGGTTAAAACGTTGAAATCGCCGCAACTGCGCGTTCGGCATCAGCCTGCGACACATCCAAATGCGTCACCCAACGGATGCGCCGGGCGCTTGAGCCATATAGCCCTGAGGTGACTCGAATGCCGCTGGCGTTGAGGTGGTCCAGCAGGGCATCAGCCACGCTGGCATCTGCATCGGTGAAACAAATGTTTGTATTTGGCGGGTGAACCGTGAATTGGCCTGCCAGTTTGGGGTTGGCTTGCGCCGCCGAATCTAAGTCTCGCGCCAGCGCCGCCATCAAGGCGTGGTCTTGTGCCAAGCGCTCAACGTGGTTGTCTAGTGCGAATTGGCCCCCCGCGGCGACCACGCCCGCTTGACGCATGCCCCCACCGAGCATTTTGCGAATGCGTTTGGCCCGCGCGATCAAGTTGTTCGAGCCCAAGAGCAGCGAGCCCATCGGCGCACCCAATCCCTTGCTCAAGCAAACTGACACGCTGTCAAACGGCTGGCAAATCAGGCGCGCAGCATCCCAAGTGGACACGTTCATCGTCTGGACGGTTGCCGTGGCCGCGTTAAAAAGCCGTGCGCCGTCCAAGTGTGCGGCCAGCCCACGGCGTTTGGCCAGCTCGCCCACGCTTTGCAAGTACGCCAGCGGCAGCACCTTGCCGCCCGTGGTGTTCTCCATGGCAATGAGCCGGGTGCGAGCGAAATGCGGGTCGTCGGGCTTGATGGCGGCTTCAATCGCGGCCAGTGCAATGGTGCCATCGGCCCCGTGTTCGAGCGGTTGGGGTTGAATGCTGCCCAAAACCGCCATGCCGCCGCCCTCCCAGCGGTAGGTGTGCCATTGTTGGCCGCAAATGACCTCATCGCCGCGCTGGCAGTGGCTCATCAAAGCCATCAAATTGGTCATGGTGCCGCTGGGGGCGAACAGGGCCGCGTCGAACCCCAGCTGCTGCGCGGTGCTGGTTTGCAACGCGTTGACCGTCGGATCGTCGCCAAAAACATCGTCACCCAGCGGGGCATCGGCCATCGCGCGACGCATGCCGCTTGTCGGCTGGGTGACGGTATCGCTTCGAAAATCGCTGTATTTCATGGGAACATCATCCCATGAACCTCGCCACCATCGCCATCCATGCGCCATTAACTGGCACCCTGCTGAGCCTTGACTGCGCGGTTGGCGATGCCGTGCAAACCGGCCAAGTGCTGGCTTTGATTGAGTCGATGAAGATGGAGCACGCGGTGCTCGCGCCCTGTGACGGGGTCGTCGGTGCGATTGTTGTTGCGCTTGAGCAGGTGGTTCGGGTCGATGAATTACTCCTAAATATAGAGCAACAAACCCAATGGATACGGAGACCAAGTGCCAATAATCCATCAAAATCACCTGCTGATGGCGTTTTGGAGCCTTTAGAGCGGCATTCGAGCCATTCGATGCGTGAGTGGCAAGCCCGGCAGGCACTCACCACTGATGCTGCCCGGCCCGGTGCCATGGCCAAGCGCCATGCCTTGGGTGGGCGCAGCGCGCGTGAAAACGTGGCTGACTTATGTGATTTGGGTGACTTAAGTGACTTAAGTGACTTAAGTGACTTATGTGATTTGGGCGATTCATCACTCAATGCCAGCCGCTTCACCGAATATGGCGCGTTAGCGTTCGCCGCGCAAACCCTCAGGCGGCCGATTGACGAGTTGCGGGCCCAGACCCCAGCCGACGGCATGGTCACGGGCATTGGCCAGGTGAACGCGTCGATTTTCGGCCCCGATGTCGCCACCGAATGCGCGGTTTTGGCGTACGACGCCACGGTTTTGGCCGGCACCCAAGGCATGCGCAACCACCAAAAGACCGATCGGTTGCTGCAAATTGCGCTCAAGCAAAACCTGCCGGTTGTCTTGTTTGCCGAAGGCGGCGGTGGCCGCCCCGGCGACGTCGACATGCCCATCGTGGCGGGCCTGCACGTCGGCACTTTCGCAGCCTTGGCTCGTTTGCACGGGCGTGTGCCCCTGATCGCGGTTGTCCATGGGCGCTGCTTTGCGGGCAATGCGGCGCTGGCTGGTATGGCCGATGTGCTCATTGCCACCCGAGCGTCTAACTTGGGTTTGGGTGGCCCCGCCATGATCGAAGGTGGCGGGCTGGGCAAGTTCACGCCCGAGCAAATTGGCCCCAGCACGGTGCAAGTCGCCAATGGCGTGATCGATCTTTTGGCTGATGACGAGGGCCATGCCACCGCACTTGCCAAGAAAGTGGTCGCTTACTTTCAAGGTCGATTGTCGAGCTGGGCCGCTCCAGACTCAGCGGCGCAGTTGGCGCTGCGCGACTTGGTGCCCACCCAGCGCTTGCGCTCATTTGATGCCTTGGCGGCACTTGCGGGCATCGCCGATGCTGACAGCGCCTTGGTCATTGGACGCGGCTTTGGCGAAGCGGTTCACACGGCATTCGCCCGCATTGAGGGGCAGGCGGTGGGCTTTTTGGTGAGCAATTCACTGCATTTGGGTGGGGCCATCGACACGGCCGCGTGCTCCAAATTAGCGCGGTTTCTGCGACTGTGCCAGTCACGCGGCCTACCCGTGGTGAGTTTGATCGACACCCCCGGCTTCATGGTTGGGCCAGACGATGAGGCCAAAGGCCAAGTTCGCGCCGCCGGTGAATTGTTTTGGGCGGCTGCGGCTTTGACCACGCCGCTGGTCGCCATCACGCTCAAGCGCGCATTTGGATTGGGTGCCATGGCCATGACAGGCGGTGGTTTTCACGAACCCTGCTTTCATGCCGCCTGGCCGGGGAGCGAATTTGGTGCCATGGGACTTGAAGGCGCGGTCAAGCTGGGGTTCAGCAAAGAGCTCGCCGCCGCGCCCAACGAAGCCGCTCGCCAAGCCTTGTTTGACGAGCTGCTGGCCCAACAAGTCGCAGGCGGCAGCGCCATCCGAATGGCCGAGACCTTGGAGATCGACGCCGTGATTGACCCCGCCACCACGCGCGCACACATCGCCTCGGCCCTGGGTGCATATCAAAAGCCGAGGAAAAGTCAACGAAACCAGTGAATTCAACGAATTCGGTTGAAATATGGACGAAATCGGCCGTTGGTCACCGAATTCATTGGGTTTGTTGCTATAAAAATATGCAAACTATTCCCAAGGATTCATGCATTTCACGCCCATGGGCTCAAAGTCGCGCAGATTTCGAGTCACTACAATCAGGTGTTTGTCCAGAGCTGTGGCGGCGATCAGGGCATCAAATTCGGGTCTGGGGTCTGGCACGTGAAGGCTTGCTGCTTGGCGGGCGATCTCGGGCGTGATGTTCAGCACCCGAGCGGCCAAGGTCGGAATCAAGCGCCCCTCGAACCATTCGCGCAGGATGGATGCCTGAGCGGGGTCGCGTCGGTGCAGTAACAACAGGCCGCGCTCGATTTCAAGCAGGCAAATCGAACTGGTGAACATTTGGCTGGGTTTGCAGGCTTGCGCCCATTGCGCCACGCCGGGGTTACAGCGGCTGGTGCCGAGTTTGCGCAACTCAGACAAGGTGTTGGTGTCGAGCAAGTACACCCGGTTCAGCCCAGAGTCAAATCGCGTGCCGATTCAATCCGCCGTGGTTCCAGCGGCAACTCGATGCTGGCCGCGTCAGCATGTCCAAACGCCTGAGACATGCTTTGCCCTGCGCCGACCAAGCCGTCGAAGTGAGCGATGCTCAACAGCACAAATGCAGGCTTCGAGCGGTCAGTGATGAAGACCGGCCCCACCGCCGCCTGCCGCTTGGCCAAAGCCGTGTCTTGGTTGAACTCTCGGGCGGTTAGGGTGGTGGACATGGCATTTTTGCTTCGGAGAATTTAATGTAGTGATGTTACTACATGTGAGTGGTTGGCATGAGACTCGCCGCGGCGACGAGCAGCAAACTGCCAAGTCAGTGGCGCCACCTGCCAATGACCGTTGACACCGAAAACAGACTCAGTTGGCCGTTTTGAGTACCCGGCGGTACTGCATGGCCTCTGCGACGTGGGTGACTTGCACCAAGGACGCGCCTTGCAAGTCGGCAATTGTGCGGGCGACTTTGAGGGCTCGGTGCACGCTGCGGCTAGACCAGCCCAGGCGCGCCGCTGCGACTTGCAAAAACTTGGCTGCAGGCGGGTCGAGGTTGACGTGCGCTTCTAGCTGTGCTGCGTCCAAGGCATTGTTGAGGCAACCCTGACGCGCGATCGAGCGGCTTTGCCCGAGCGCGACGCGCTCAGCAATTGGCGCGCTGGGCTCAGATTTGGCGGTGTTCATGAGTTGTTCGGGCGCGATGGCGGGCACCTCGACGTGCAAGTCAATTCGGTCGAGCAAGGGGCCGCTGAGCTTGCCTTGGTAGCGCAGTACTTGGTCGGCCGAGCAGCGACACGTGCGCAAGCTTGAGCCTAAATGCCCGCACGGGCAGGGGTTCATGGCGGCCAATAGCTGAAACCGCGCCGGAAACTCCGCGCGGCTCGCCGCCCTTGAAATCGTGATCGTGCCGCTCTCCAGTGGCTCGCGCAAGGCCTCCAATGCGGAGCGCGCAAACTCGGGCAATTCGTCCAAGAACAACACCCCTCCGTGGGCCAGTGTGATCTCGCCCGGACGCGGCGGAGATCCGCCCCCAACCATGGCCACGGCACTCGCGGTGTGGTGCGGGTTAGACCATGGCCGCTCGCCCCATCGCTCCACTTTGAATCGCCCGGCGATGTCTTGCACCGCTGCCGTCTCCAGTGCCTGCGCTTGGCTCATCGGCGGTAGGAGCGACGCAAAACGTTGCGCCAACATGCTTTTGCCGGTGCCGGGCGGCCCCACCAAGAGCACGCTGTGGCCGCCTGCAGCGGCAATCTCAAGGGCGCGCTTGGCAGCAACTTGGCCTTTGACGTCCATCATGTCTGGACCTGCGGGGCGCTGGGCAACATCCGGGGCTTGGGCGCGCACGAGTTGCTGGGCGCGCGTTGCGTCAGTCGGCGGGCCGCTGCCTTGCGCTTTAAGCGAACAAAAGTGAGAAAACACCTGCATCAGGTGCTCGGCGGCGTAGACCTCAACACCGGGTGCAAGCGCTGCTTCGCTGGCGTTGGCTTGGGGCAAAACGAGTTTCGGAGCTGCGTCGCATGCCGCGTCCTTGGCCGCCAAACTCATGGCCAACCCGCCTCGCACCGGTCGTACATCACCCGCGAGCGAGAGCTCACCGGCAAACTCGTAGCCCATCAGCAGTTTGCCGTCCAGCTGCCCCGACGCAACCAAAATGCCCAGCGCGATGGGTAAATCGAACCGACCTGAGTCCTTGGGCAAGTCAGCCGGTGCGAGGTTGACCACAACCTTTTTGCTGTGCGGAAACTCCAAACCGCAATTGAGCAGCGCACTGCGCACCCGCTCGCGGGCTTCTTTGACTTCGGTGTCCGCCAGCCCGACCAAGGTAAATGAGGGCAGGCCATTGGCCAAATGCACCTCAACCGTGACCAATGGCGCGGATAGCCCGTGAAGGCCACGGCTGTGAATGACGGCAAGCGACATGAATGGGATCCAGAAAAACAACAATCAACGGCGATTCAGCACGGTTTTGCACACAAAAGGTGCGGAACCTTGATCGCGCATGCACCAATTCGGGGCGGCAAAAAGCAAAATCGGGCTGTGAAAAATTTCGCAAGCCAATAGCTGTATGTTTATCCATAACGCATCGCATGTCAAGGCGTTGACATGGACTGTTTGAGCAGCTTTCAAGCGTTGGCACGCAAAATGCTTGACATATACAAAATTGATTTTTTAAACCCTCAACTTTCACCCACCGGAGAAAAAATGTCCACAACACTCAAACTCAGTCTCATCGCCTTGGCGGCGGCCGCTAGCTTCGGCGCAGTCGCCCAGACCAAGGCGCCTGAGCCGGATTCGACGATTTCGTACAACGTCGGCGTGTTCACTGACTACCGCTACCGCGGTATTTCGCAGTCGGCAAAAAAGCCTGCTGTGCAAGCTGGCATTGACTACGCTCACAAAAATGGGTTTTACTTGGGTGGCTGGGCATCAACCATCACCTGGATCAAAGACTCAGGCGCAGGCGCTAGCGGCCCGGTCGAGCTCGATGTTTACGGTGGCTACAAAGGCGAGCTGAGCAAAGACGTTGCTTATGACGTTGGCGTGCTGCAGTACGCTTACCTGGGCAACACGTACAGCAAGGCCAGCACCGCAAACGCGAACACGACCGAGATCTACGGCGCATTGACTTTTGGTCCCGTGACAGCCAAGTATTCACACGCGCTGACCAACTTGTTTGGTACTCCCAAGAGCAAAAACTCAAACTATGTTGACTTGAGCGCCACGTTTGATGTGGGCGGCATCTCGGTCGTGCCGCACATTGGCGTGCAAAAAGTCAAGGGCGTGCTGGACTACACCGATTACTCGGTTACGGTCAGCAAAGACTTTGACGGCTTGGTGCTCAGTGGCGCCGTCGTCAGCACCAACAAAAAGAACTTCTTCACCTTGCCCGGCAGCGGCGCCAAAGATTTGGGCGGCACCAGTTTGGTGCTCGGCATCAAGAAGAATTTCTGATGTAACGGACTCAAACCCTGCTTCAACGGGGTTTGAGTCTTGATTTTGGGCAAAAGTAATCGAATTTAGGAGCTCGACGCATGAAACTCGTCACCGCCATCATCAAACCATTCAAGCTCGACGAGGTGCGCGAAGCCCTCTCTGGCATGGGGGTTCAAGGCATCACCGT
>JANOPN010000112.1:0-6752 GCA_031421855.1 Comamonadaceae bacterium | reverse complement strand
TGGTAGCCCGTCATGGCGGTGTTGAACACCACTTCGCCAACGGTGTGGCCGCTGGCACCAAACGATTGACCGACAAACGTGGTGCCGTCTGACAGCGCAAGAATCGCGGGAGGATGCTGGGGCGCGAGCAGGGATAGCAAGGGATTCTCCAATGGATTGGATGCGCCCTGGGCCCAGTCCACTTGTGCTCAACAGCGCCCCGAACCGCAAAAATGCAGACGGGCGCAGGAGAAAAAGTGATGGAATTGCTCGTTGTGAGGGGTGAACTGCGCTAGGGCGTTTGGTTGTTCGGGAAAGCCCTCCATTCTAACCTCTTGCTATGCCGGTTCATGGTCGATGAACAACCATTTCACCGACTTGGTTATTTCATGACCGATTGGTTATTTTTAAGACCGATTGGTAACATTCGAGGGTCAACATTTTTTGACAGCGCACAAATTCGTGCCAACCGTCACTTTTGGAGTTTCACCATGAAAAAGCACCTGATCGCCTTGGCCTTCTCAGCCGCAGCCCTCACCCCAGCATTTGCCGCCGACATCGTCGACACCGCCGTTGCAGCTGGTAGTTTCAAGACTCTCGCGACTGCTTTGGCCGCTGCCGGGTTGATCGACACACTCAAAGGCCCAGGCCCATTCACCGTATTTGCGCCAACTGACGAAGCCTTTGCCAAAATCCCAAAAGCCAAGCTTGATGCCCTGCTCGCCGACAAAGCCAAACTCACCGCGGTTCTCACCTACCACGTTGTCGCTGGCAAAGTGATGGCTGCTGATGTCAAAGCAGGCAAGGTTAAAACTGTACAAGGCAGCACATTTGAAGTCACAACCAAGGGCGGTGTGATGGTCAACAAGGCCAAAGTCGTCAAAACCGACATCGCAGCCGACAACGGCGTGATCCACGTCATCGACACCGTCATCATGCCAAAATGAAGTTGCTTCTTACATCAGCCAAAGCATGAAAAAAGCCACCGCGAGGTGGCTTTTTACTGGGTTGACCGGCGAGCGGATTAGCCACCGCCCGTGCCTGCGCCACATGTGAGTGTGCGCAACACTTGCTCGGTACTGGCCAACGTGCCGACGCTGACGGCGGTGGCCGGCAGTGGATTGGCTACCCCGGTTGGATGAACCGTCACTGAGTAACTTCCTGCAACCAAGCCCGTGAACGTCACACTGCCAGTGCCGCTGGCCGATATCGGTGTGTTGTTGCCAGTTAACACCGTGACCGTGCCAGCGAATGCGCGGTTGTTACTGCCGTCCGGGCATTGCTCACGGAAATTGACGATCATTGAGCCAGGTGGGGGTGGAGGCGCGGTCAGCGCGACCGACACGGTTCCGCAGAGGCTTGAAAAATTGGCATTGGCAACGACAAACCCAGCACTGTCGGTGACGCGAACGGTACCTCCTGTTACATCGCTGGTAAACACGGTGAATGGCCCGACGGTTTGTCCTGGAACCGCGATCGCGAAATCGCGGAGTTGATTGTCAGCCGCCTGTTCGACTACAACATTCAACGGCCCAGCAATTCCCGCACCGCCTGTCAATGTCACCCTTGATTCGCAGGTAACGACACCAACACCAAGCTCTTGCTCATACAGCAGAGCCCACTCCGAAAATGTGTTCGTTGGAAATTCAACTGCCAGTCCACCGCCACTGGCAACAACGTTGCCGACACGCCTGAAGTCCCACTGGTTGGTGGTTTGGTTGCGAACATAGACTGGGAAGGTGTCGCCCACTGCGAGCAAGCCGGTACCGGTGGGTTTGCGCGTGCCCGGTGTGACAGGAATGCGCGCAATGACGGGCTCGCTGAAGTTGGTGATGCGGTTGCCAGCACCATCGGTCAACGTAAACGAAGCCGCGCCTGCAACCACCAGTTTGCCGGTGATGGGCGCACCCGTTGGGCCGCTTGAAGCCTTGACTGCTGACACGCCACCCGGCACGGCTGCCAACCCAGCGGCCGTGGCCAACGAAGGTGCAACCACCGCCAGCGTGAGTGAACCGGTGGCCGCAACGCCCGCAGCGGTGGTGAGCCGAGCGGTGGCTGGCACAGACAAAGATGCTGGCGGAAGAACCACAGGCGTGCCGGTGATCGAGGTAACGGTTTTAGGTGCGGTTGTAACGACCAGTGGCGCGGCCAACTGCCCCGCTGTCGCGGCGGCAGAGGCAGCCGCAGCGGCCACAGGCGCCGTACTGGCCTGCAACGCCGCGGCACGGTTGGCGTTAGCTACCCTGATTTCAATGTTTTGCACGTTGGTTGATGCAAACACCGTGACAACCGCTTGGCCGTCAGCCCAGCCCGCAGCACGGCTCTGGCTCTTGACGGTGAAGGTCGCCGCGGCGTTGGTGCCCGCACCCGTGGCCAACGCCAGCAGACCGGACGATGTTGTGGCTGTGGTGAGCACAGCACCAGCCGAGTTGATCAAACCCGCGCCTGAGAAGGTGAGCGTGGTGGCGTCAGTCACGAGCGCGCCCGTGGCGGAATCGCGAACCACGACAGAGTACTTTGCCGTTGTCACTTGGGCGGCTACCACCGGCGGCGGCACGAGCACGACCGGCGGCGCGCCATCGCTTGAGCCGCACCCTTGCAGCCCAAGCGCGACTGCGGTGCAAGCAGCAGCGACAGCAGCGATTTTGAGAGAGGTGCGGCGAAATTGCGCTTGATTTGTCATTTGAAGATCCCTTTGGTTGTTGAGTCTGTATCAACTCAGAGTGCCATCATACAAAGAAAGTTGGATGTTTCAAGCTGTGCTAATCGGTATGCGCGCCGAGCATGCTTAAAGTTCTGTGTGGCTGATGCAAAACCGTGCCAGTGGCGTTGCATCAGTCCTATTCATGTCCACTCAATCAACGTGCGCCAGCCCGCAAGAAAGCGGATTTTTCAATGGAACGAGCGAATTCCAAACGAAATAACCCCTTGGTCACCGAATCCATTGAGTTTGTTGCTATCAAAATTACTTGGCAAGGTTAAAACCGTGCAAGGCAGCACACTTGAAGTCACAACCAAGGGTGGTGTGATCCGCGTCATCGACAGCGCCGTCGCGCCTAAGAGATGTGTTAGTCGGCCCGCATTCAAGCATGAAAAAAGCCACCGAAAGGTGGCTTTTTTGATTTGCATCGAGATTGGAACCTACCGGTTTCACTCCGATTCGGAAGGGTTAGCCGCCAGATGCAACTGTGCAGGTAACCGTGCGCAAGAATGTTGCTGTCGTCGCTGCTGCGGCGACAACGATGTTTTGCGGCGGGAAGGCTGTCCCGGCGGCACCGACCGAAACCGCATACGTGCCAGCAGTCAAACCCGAGAAAGTAACTGCACCAGCCGCACCGTAGTTGCTCAGCGCCACAGATGTCGACGTTGCACCGACAAATGCTGGCACCACGCGGTTGCTACTGCCATCCGCGCACTGTTCGCGCACCGTCACCGCAATGGAGCCAGTTGCCGGTGTTGGGATATTCAACGCCACAACCGGTGCACCACAAAGATCTGCCACGGAGGTATTGGCGACAACCGTCCCATCGGGTTGGCTCACAATGACTGTTCCATTGGCTGGACCGGTAGCAGATGATCGAACGAAATTGGCGGTTCCAAATGAACTTCCAACGAACGTTCTACGCGTGACCGTTGCGGCCACGTTGTTCGGGCTAGGACGACCGCGGCTCACAACCACAGCAGTCAAATTACCAGCGAACGCGCCGCGACCTGTGAACGTCAAATTTGATGCGCATCTTGTGGCTGGTGTCCGCGGGACAAATCCTGCTCTGGTTGAGAATGAGTTCGTTGGAAACTCGATCGCCAAACCGGTCCCGCTGACGACGGTCACGCCCATGACCTGAAAGTCCCACTGATTCGTGGTTTCGTTGCGAACGTACACTGGGAATGGATCGCCAGCTTGTAAAAGACGCGTTTCTTCGATGTTGAACGTGCCGGGTGCGACTGGGATGCGTGCAATGACGGGGGTGCTGAAGTTGGTGATTCGGTTTCCTGCCGCATCAGACAACGTGAATGTCGCCAAACCGGCGATATCTATGTCGCCCGTCGTGGGCACCCCAGCGGGTGCGCCCTTGACCGTGATACCGAATGTGCCACCTGGAACCGCTGCCAAACCTTCCACTGTCGCGACTGAAGGCGACACCACAGAAAGAGTCAACGCACCGGTCGCTTGAACGCCAGCAGCAGTCGTCAACACGGCAGTTGTGGGAATTGTCACTGTGGCTGGAACCAAGACGACGGGGGTGCCGGCGATTGAAGTCACCGTTTTGGGTGCAGTAGTCACGGTCAACGGAGTCGTCAGCTGACCACTGGCCACCGTTGCAGAGGCCGCTGCTGCCGCAACTGGAGCAGTACTAGCCTGCACGGCTGCCGCCTGCGCGGTATTGCCAACGCGGATTTCGATGTTTTGCACGTCGCTCGAGGCGACGACGGTGACGATGGATTCACCATCAGCCCAGCCAGCAGCGCGGCTTTGGGTCTTGACTGTGAACGTTGCGTCAGCTGCAACGCCCGCACCGGTTGAAAGGCTCAAAAGCCCGGTCGACGTCGTTGCGCTGGTGATTGCTGCACCGGTTGCGCTGACCACTCCCGCGCCACTGAAGGTGACGGTGGTGGCATCGGTTACGAGCGCGCCTGTAGCCGCATTGCGGATCACCAGGTTGTATTTGGCTGTTGTGACTTGCGCGGCAACCACCGGTGGCGCAATTAGCACGACAGGCGGCGCACCATCGCTTGAGCCGCAGCCTTGAAGGCCAAGTGCGACAGCAGCGCAAGCGGCAGCAACCGCTGCAATTTTGAGAGACGTTTGACGCGCTTGCGTTGAGTATTTCATGACGAGATCCCTTGGGGTGTTAAAACAATCTGCCTTAAGCCTGCATCATACAAAGCAAATGATCCCGTGCAAGGGGCAAAGCCTCAAAAAATTGAGGAATTTGTCGCAGTTGAGCAACCCTTCCCGGTGCATTATGCTGCCGTGCGCGGCGGTTTACCTGTGGCAGCTGGCCAGAGTCACTGGCGATAGGCCAAAAAAAGTACGGCTTGTCTGATTCACTAGGTCCGCTGCTATCAAAAAATACAAGCTGAACGAGACTACTTACCCAATTTGGTATCCGTGAATCGCCCAAAGCCATTTAGGCGTTCATGGCGGCGTTCAATGAGTTCTTTTGGCTTCAAATCAATGACTTGGCGTACCGCATCGGTTAGTCCACGCTTTAAAAATGCGGCCATTTGTTTGTGATCGCGGTGAGCGCCGCCCACGGGCTCGTTGATGATTTTGTCAATCAAACCGAGCGCCTTGAGGCGGTGCGCGGTGATGCCCAGGGCTTCGGCTGCGTCTTCGGCTTTGGCGCTGGTCTTCCACAAGATGGATGCGCAGCCCTCAGGGCTGATGACGCTGTAGATGCTGTACTGCAACATGAGGGTTTGGTCAGACACGGATATCGCCAGCGCGCCGCCCGATCCACCCTCGCCGATGATGGTGCTGATGATGGGGACTTCAAGCTGGCACATCTCGAAGATGTTGCGACCAATGGCCTCGGACTGACCGCGCTCCTCGGCATCGATGCCGGGGTAGGCACCGGGGGTGTCAACAAATGTGAACACCGGGAGCTTGAATTTTTCGGCGGTTTTCATGAGCCGCAGCGCTTTGCGATAGCCCTCGGGCTTGCACATGCCGAAGTTACGGGCTGCTCGCTCTTTGGTGTCGCGTCCCTTTTGGTGGCCGACGACCATGCAGGCTTGGCCGTTGAATCGGGCCAAGCCGCCGACGATGCTGAGGTCGTCTGAAAAATGGCGATCACCGTGCATCTCGACAAAGTCGGTGAAACACTCGTGCACGTAGTCAAGCGTGTACGGGCGCTCGGCGTGGCGGGCGATTTTGGTGATTTGCCAGGGCGTGAGGCTGGCGTAAATGTCTTTGGTGAGCTGGAGGCTCTTTTTGCTGAGGTTGTCGATGTCTTCGGTGATGTCGACGGCCGACTCGTTTGATACGTATCGCAACTCTTCGATCTTGGCATCAAGCTCAGCGATGGGTTGCTCAAAGTCCAAAAATACGCGTTTTGCCAAAGTTGTCTCCTGATGTGTCGCTGACTGACTCAGTCCAGCGAGCGCCAAATGTACCAAGTTGCCGCCGAGCAATACGGTGCCCACGCGCTTGCAACCTCGCGCAGGTCGCTGCGACTGACCGGTTCACCTGAAAAATACAAGCTACTCACGCCTTTGATGAGGCTCACATCGTCTAAAGGCAGCACATTGGCGCGGTGCAAATAGAAGATGAGAAACATGTCGGCCGTCCAGCGCCCAATGCCACGAATGGCGACCAGCTCAGTGATGACGGCATCGTCACTCATGTCGGGCCAGCGCTTGACGTGCAAGGAGCCGTTTTCAAAATGCAGGGCAAGGTCGACCAAATACTCGACCTTTCGGGCGCTCAAACCGGCGCTACGCATGTCGTCGACCTTGAGGCGCAGCACATTGGCTGGCGTGAATCGTTTGGGCAGTGCAACGAAGCGGTCCCAAACGCCCTGAGCCGACTTGACCGATACCTGCTGGCCGACGACGCTGCGCGCCAGTGTGGCGAATGCGTCAGTGCGGGGTTTCAGACACTGCTCGCCAAACGATGGGATGAGCTTTCGCATGACCCGGTCGTTTTTTGTCAGGTGGGCGCCGGCTTCATCCCAAAATCAGGGCTGGGCCAAGGTGGCGGCGGGTGCGGTGTCGTTAAAGAAAATACTAATAAAAAAAAATAAAAAAAAAAAAATGATTAGGCGACC
>JANOPN010000111.1:0-7741 GCA_031421855.1 Comamonadaceae bacterium | reverse complement strand
TGGCGGCCAACACGGTGGTGATGGCGGCGGTCAGGGTGGTTTTGCCATGGTCAACGTGACCAATGGTGCCAACGTTCAAATGCGGCTTCGTGCGCGCAAACTTTTCTTTTGCCATTTTCTTGCTCCGATGCGGCTTGCAACCGCGAATTCAAGGGAATTACAAACAAATCAAACCAACGCCAGTTGGCTGCCAGCAATCAAAACGCCCGCAACCAACTCAATTTTGGTGCCCTTTGCGGGAATCGGACCCGCGACCTCTCCCTTACCAAGGGAGTGCTCTACCACTGAGCCAAAAGGGCAAAACCACAACCGACTAACATCAAGAATCTAAAATCAAGAATCTAAATCGATAACTCAACCACGGTTGACAACCCAACGATGGAGCGGGAGACGGGAATCGAACCCGCGTCATTAGCTTGGAAGGCTAGGGTTCTACCATTGAACTACTCCCGCACATGGCACCCTGCCAAATGGACAAGCCGCCTCATGCGCTGGTTGTCAAATCAAGTTGACTTCCAAAATAACCACCTGACTAACTGAAACACTCTGGGTTGGTGGAGAAGGCTGGATTCGAACCAGCGTAGGCGTAAGCCAACAGATTTACAGTCTGCCCCCTTTAGCCACTCGGGCACCTCTCCTCGCACAGAGCCCTAGATTATTGCACACAAACCGCGTACTCGGCAAGGCTGTGGGGTCAATTTTCAGATTTGGGGAGTCCGCTCCAACGCCACCAATCGACGGCATCTGCGGTTGCCGCGAAGTGGCTTTGGTCTCGCATGAACTGCTTGTGAAAATCGTAGGACGGGTGACGCGCGCGCAAAATTTGCCTGGGAGTCGGTCGAGAGTCAGCCGGCAATGCTTCAAAAGCGGCATCGGCAAAGGCTTGGGCCTGCGCACCCCAAAGCATGAATCGAACGTTGAGCGATGGCGAACTCAGCGTTTGCAGTATCTGAGCCGCAAGTGAGCGCCAACCTATATTGAGGTGACTGCCTGCCGAACCCCGACTCACCGTCAGCGCCGTGTTGATGAGCAACACGCCCTGCTCGGCCCACGTGTCCAAGCGGCTGGACGTGGGCGCGACCCATCCTGGCCGATCGGCCGCGAGTACTTCGCAGATGCGCGCGAGCGATTTGGGGCGGCCTTTGGCTGCTGAAAATGACAAACCGTCTGCGTGGCCTGCGGTGGGGTACGGGTCTTGCCCCAAGATGACGACCTTGACAGCGGAACGAGGCGTGACGAGCAAGGCGCGCAGCGGGTTGGCTGGATAGATCTCGATGCCGCGGCTTTGTTGTTCACGCAACCCGGCGAGTAGTTTGATGCCGTCGGCGCTGGCGAAGAACGCGGCAACCAAGTCAGCCCAATCGCCTGCAACCGGCCAAAGCGCGGGGTCGGGCTCGAAGCCAGGGTCGCTTTTCTCGCTTAGGGGCCCAAAAAGGCTGATCTGGGTGTTTTTTGATGACAAATTAGCCCTTGGTCACCGGATTCATTGACTTTGTTGCTACTAATTTATGAGTAATTAACACTCAAGCAAAAAGTTCAGCTAGGGCCAAACCGGGCTCGTCGGCCCGCATGAAGGCCTCGCCGACCAAAAACGCGCTGACGCCTTTGGCACGCAGTCCGTGCACATCGGCTTGGGTGTGGATGCCGCTTTCAGACACCAAAAGCATGTCTGTGGGTGCGTGGCCCATGAGCTCGATGGTCGTGTTGAGATCGACCTCGAAGGTCTTCAAATTGCGGTTGTTGACACCCAGCAACGTGCGCGACGGGTGGAGCCCGACGGCCAAACTGCGGTCCAACTCGGCGCGGTCGTGCACCTCGACGAGCACGCTCATGCCCAGATCCAGCGCAATGGCTTGCATGTCTTTCATTTGTGCGTCGTCAAGGCACGACGCAATCAAAAGCACGCAATCTGCACCCAAAGCCCGCGATTCATAGATTTGGTACGGGTCAATCATGAAGTCTTTGCGAAGCACGGGCAGCTCGCAGCAAGCGCGTGCGAGCTTGAGATAGCTGGGCTCGCCTTGAAAGAATTGCCTGTCAGTGAGCACCGACAAGCATGCGGCGGAGGTGACTTGGCGGGTCGAGCTGGGGTCGAGCTTGCGGGCTTTGGCAACTGGATGCTGGTCGCCCTGCGCGTAACTTTGCGCGATGTCGACGGGGTCAAAGTCGTGGCGCAACACGCCTTTGGACGGGGAAGCCTTCTTGACCTCAGCGATCACACCGGCTTGCCCCGCTGCGATTTTGGCGCGGATGGCGCCGCAAAAATCACGCACCATGAAGCGGCTCTCCGCGTCCAAGCGCATCGCGTTGAATGGGATGCGCCGCTTGGCTTGGGCGACTTCGGCCACTTTGACGGCGACGATTTGGGTGAGGATGTCTGACATGGCGCGATTTTAGGTTGTGTCGCCTGTCTCTGGCTTTTTGGCCAGTTTTTGCGTCAACGCCACGAACGCATCGTGTTTGGCCAAGGCGGCACCGCTGGTGAGTGCGCCTCGAGCCAGCTCGATTCCGTCTTTGAAGCTGGTGCTCACATTCGCGGCGTATAGCGCTGCGCCAGCATTCAAGATGACGACATCGCTTGCTGGGCCGCGACTGCCTTGCAAAACACCCAAGAGCATGGCTTTGCTTTGCTCGGGGTTGTCAACTCTGAGGGCGCGGGTGCTGGACATCTGGAAGCCAAAGTCTTCGGGGTGAATCTCGTACTCGGTGACGCTGCCACCTTTGAGCTCGCCGACCCAGGTGGATGCGCCGAGGCTGACTTCGTCCATGCCGTCTTTGCCGTAAACGACGACGGCGTGCTCCGCGCCCAAGCGTTGTAAGGCGCGCACCTGAATGCCCACCAAGTCGGGGTGAAACACGCCCATGAGGATGTTGGGTGCGCTCGCGGGATTGGTGAGCGGGCCCAAGATGTTGAAGATGGTGCGCACGCCGAGCTCACGCCGCACGGGGCCGACGTTTTTCATCGCTGGGTGGTGATTGGGCGCAAACATGAAGCCGATGCCCACCTCGTCAATGCACTGCGCAATCGCTTCGGGCGACAAATTGAGCTCCACGCCAAGTGCTTCCAACACATCGGCGCTGCCGCTTTTGCTGCTGACCGAGCGGTTGCCGTGCTTGCTGACGCGCGCGCCAGCGGCTGCAGCGACAAACATCGCACAGGTTGAGATGTTGAACGTGTGCGAGCCATCGCCGCCCGTGCCGACAATATCAACCAAATGTTGCTTGTTGGGCACATGGACGGGTGTCGCGAACTCCCGCATGACTTGCGCGGCAGCGGTGATCTCGCCGATGGTCTCCTTTTTTACGCGCAGACCGGTCAGGATCGCTGCCATCATCACGGGGCTCATCTCGCCGCCCATGATCATGCGCATGAGTTTGAGCATTTCGTCGTGGAAGATTTCGCGGTGTTCGATGGTTCGTTGCAGGGCTTCTTGGGCAGTGATGGGCATGTGGGGCTTTCTTGGAGTCGATTTTAATTATTTATTTGCACTTGGTAACCGGATTAATTGGGTTTTTTTCTATTGATTTTAGTATTCAAAACGTCAAAAAATTATTCAGCAGCGCGTGCCCGTGCTCACTCAGGATACTTTCGGGGTGAAATTGCACGCCTTCAAGCGGGGCATGGGCCGGCATGTCGGTGTGACGCAAACCCATGATTTCGCCGTCATCCGTCTCAGCCGTCACAGCCAAGAAGTTTGGCAAACTGGCCCGCGCAACCGCCAGCGAGTGGTACCGGTTAACGGTGAATTGCGCAGGCAAACCCCGAAACACGCCTTGCTCGGTGGTGTGGATCACGCTGGTTTTGCCGTGCATGAGCTGTTTAGCCCGCACAATTTGCCCACCAAACGCCGCGCCGATGCTTTGGTGGCCTAGGCAAACGCCCAAAATCGGCAGCTGCCCAGCAAAGTGGATGATGGCCTCAATCGAGATGCCTGCCTGAGCTGGTGAACAAGGCCCCGGCGAGACGCACAAATGCGTGAAATCGCCAGCTGCGAATCGCTCACGCAATTGAGCAACACTCACCTCGTCGTTTCGCACCACGGTCACCTCAGCACCCAACTCGCCAAAATATTGGACGATGTTGAAAGTGAAACTGTCGTAGTTGTCGATCATCAAGACGTTCATTTTGGAATCCATTCAACGCAGAGTCGCAGAGGCCGCAGAGAGCCCCGGAGAGTTTGAGACACGTTTGATGCCTTGTTTGAGCGTGGCGGCATTGAAGTTGAGCAGCAGCCCAACACTGAGCCGAGTCAATCGCAAATAGGACAGCAGCTGCGCGGCGTGCACAGCTTGAATGGCCGCAACCGATTTAATCTCGACGATCACCTCATTGGCCACGATGAGGTCCAGGCGCAAGTCGTTGCTGAGTCGCTGTCCTTTGTACAAAACAGGAATCGGTTTTTGGGCCTCAAAAGCAATGCCCCTCGCCGCCAACTCCATTTGCATCGCGTTTTGGTAAATCGACTCCAGCATTCCCGGCCCCAACTCGCGATGAACTTCGATTGCAGCCGCAATCACAGCCTCAGTGACCTCTGCGCTCTCTGCGCCTCTGCGTTGAACTGGCTCTGCCCCCATCTCAAAAACCCTCCTCAACCAGCTCCGAGGCCCGCAGCAGGGCGCGGGCCTTGGCTTCGGTCTCTTTCCACTCCAGCTCGGGGACGCTGTCGGCCACCACACCGGCGGCGGCTTGGACGTAGAGGGTCTCACCTTTGATGATGCCGGTGCGAATGGCGATGGCCAAGTCCATGTCGCCCGCAAAGCTCATGTAACCGCAAGCCCCGCCGTAGATGCCGCGCTTGGTGGGTTCCAGCTCGTCAATCATCTCCATCGCATGCACTTTGGGCGCGCCCGTTAACGTGCCAGCCGGGAAACTTGCGCGCAACACATCCATGTTGGTCACGCCCGGTTTGAGCAGACCCTCGACGTTGCTGACGATGTGCATGACGTGGCTGTATCGCTCCACGCTGAACGCCTCCGACACTTTGACGCTGCCCACGGTGGCGATGCGGCCCACGTCGTTGCGGGCCAGGTCAATCAACATGACATGCTCGGCACGCTCCTTGGGGTCGTTGACCAGCTCGTGCTCGGCGGCGAGATCTGCCTCGGGCGTGCTGGCGCGAGGCCGCGTGCCAGCCAAGGGCCGAATGGTGACTTTTTGACCTTGTGGCGTTTGCTCTTGGCGCACCAAAATCTCGGGCGACGCGCCCACGATGTGAAAGTCACCCATGTGGTAGTAATACATATAGGGTGAGGGGTTAAGCGACCTCAACGCCCGATACAGGCTCAGTGGGCTCTCAGTGAAGCGCTTGCTCAGGCGCTGCCCCACTTGCACTTGCATGAAGTCGCCACCCGCAATCAGCTCTTTGGCGCGCTCAACCGACGCCAAATACTCGGTTTTGGCGAACTCGCGCTGCACTGGGTGATCTTGGCTGGGTTTGACTTGGGGCGCGGTGACGCTGTAGCGAAGCTGGTCTTTGAGTTCGCGCAAGCGGCGATTGGCCTTGGCAAAGGCCTCGGTTTGGCTGGGGTCGGCGTACACAATCAAATAGAGCTTGCCTGACAGGTTGTCGATCACGGCCAGCTCCTCGCAAAGCAAGAACATGATGTCAGGGCAATCAAGCGTGTCGCGCGGGCACGAGGCTTGCAGCTTGGGTTCGATGTGGCGCACCGTGTCGTAGCCAAAATAGCCCGCCAAGCCTCCGCAAAAACGCGGCAGACCGGGCTTGAGTGCGACTTTGAATCGCGATTGAAACTGCTCAATCGCATCGAGCGGGTTGCCAAGCATCGTCTCGACCACCACGCCTGCGGTGATGACCTCGGTCTTGGCCTGCGCACCAAAACCGCGCGACTGCAGCACGGTTTTGGCTGGCAACCCAATGAAGCTGTAGCGTCCGAACCGCTCGCCGCCGACGACTGACTCCAGCAAAAAACTATGCTTGCCCTGAGCCTGCCCGTGCGTGTGCGTGTGGGCCAGCTTGAGATACAGCGAAAGTGGCGTTTCTAAGTCAGCAAAAGCCTCCAACAGCAAAGGTATGCGGTTGAAGCCTTGGCCAGCGAGGCTTTTGAATTCGATCTCGGTCATGTGGATTCCAGGTGGGCCGATGCAGTTGGCCGATGGGCGCGTTGCATGGGCAAACGACGCAAAAAATGACTTGGGGGTGTTGTGCTCAGGCGTTTTGGCGCTGGCGGCTTGGGTTTGCACACGCTTGAGCGGGCAAAACCATCAAAAAGGCCAGACTAGCCCAACAAAGCGGCGTGCGACCGACGCCAATCCCAAGCTCCCTGGGCCACAACGGTGGCACCCATCGGAAGTGAGGTTGCGGGTGCAAACACCCTGACGCGTGAACTGAACATGCCAAAAATATACCAGATGTGCTACAGGCCTGTCGCGATGAAGCCACAACGCCTTGGTTAACACCGTGTTCAAAAGTCGCACAGCCGCAGCAAAATTACATCAGTCGTCATAGACAACTCGCGAACCACACAACAGGAGATCAGCATGCTCACTCGACGCACCCACATCCAGCACGGCTTAGCACTCGCAGGCGCTGCAACGGCGGGTCTCGGCCTCATTGCTCAACCGGCGCTGGCCCAAAGCACGCTTGCGGGCGTGACTTTTGACAAAGAAGTGACCGTGGGCGGTCAAAAACTGCAACTCAACGGCGCAGGTGTTCGCTTCAAGGTCATTTTTAAGGTCTACGCTGCCGCGCTATACACGCCAACAAAAGTGACAACGAATGAGGCCGTCATTCGCGCCACCGGTGCCCGACGACTTCACTTGGTCGCCCTGCGCGACGTGGGCGGCGACGAGTTCGGCAAACTGTTCACCCGCTCAATGGAGGCCAACGCCAGCCGCGAGGAGTTTGCCAAGTCAATCACCAACGTGATTCGAATGGGGCAGATTTTTGCCGATGCCCGCAGCTTCAAGGAAAAAGATGTCATCTTGGTTGACAACGTTCCCGGCATTGGCACCGTCATCTCGCACCGGGGCAAGCAAATGGGTGACGCGTTCAAAGAACCCGAATTCGCATCGTTGATGATGAAAATTTGGTTTGGCCCCAAACCAGCGGATGAGCCGCTGCGCCAAGCGTTGCTCGGCGGTCAAAGCTCAGCCAACACCAATCTTTGAGCTCAGAGCAGTTCGAGCAAAGAGTTCATCAGCCGCTGATGCGGCGCGTTGGCGATTGGCTCGCCGTGGTTGTAGCCGTATCGAACCAAGGCCACTGGGCAACCCGCTTGGGTGCCCGCGATGGCATCGTTGATCGAGTCGCCCACCATCCAAGTCTCGCTGGGCCGTGTTTGAAGCGCCTCACAGGTGCGAGTCACGGGCAGCGGGTCGGGCTTTTTGCGCTCAAAACTGTCGCCACCAAAAACCTGCTCAAAGTAAGGCAAAAGCGCCTTGTCGCGCAGCAAGTCAATTGCAAAGGCCAACGGCTTGTTGGTTAAACAAGCCAACCTGACCCCGCGCGCGTGCAATGCCTGCACCGCCTCCAACGCACCGGGGTAGACCTGACTTTGGCTACCATTGATCGCGCGGTAGTGCCGCTGGTATGCCGTCATGGCCGCCAATTTCACGTAACCCGGCCCGAAAGTGTGGGTGTTGACGGCGCTGGCGCGCTTGAGGGCCAGCACTTGTTCGATCAAATGTTCTGATCCCTTGCCAACCAAGGGCAAAATCTCGCTGCGGGTCACGGGGTCAAACCGCAACTCACGCAGCATCAAATTGAGCGCCAGCTCAAAG
>JANOPN010000110.1:0-19819 GCA_031421855.1 Comamonadaceae bacterium | reverse complement strand
CCTCGGCATCCACATCGCTGCGCCCGCGCTCGGCATCGCACCTGGCGACGCAATCGATGTGCAAGCACGCAATCGCCTGTCGACTGTGTACATGCCAGGCAACAAAATCACGATGCTGCCAGACGATTTGGTCAATCAGTTCAGCCTCAAAGCGGGGCAACTTTGTCCAACCGTGTCACTTTATGTGTCAATTGATGAAGCCAGCTTGCAGATCACCTCAACCGAATCTCGAGTCGAACGCACATCGATTTCTCACAACCTGCGACACGATCAACTGGGGGAAATCGTCACGCCAGACTGGTTGGCCAAGCCGTCTGGCGAGGCGACCGAGTTGTTTGGACTTCACCGTGAGCTTGCGTTCTTGCATCGTTTTGCCTTGGCCCGCAAGCAACAACGCGAACTGGTTAGAGGCAAACCTGAGAATTTCAATCGCCCTGACTTCAATTTCCGGTTGGCGCAATCGACGCCCGACGGCATCGCAGGCGATGAGTCAGTCGTCATCAGCCAACGCGCGCGCGGCGAACCGCTTGACCTCATCGTCGCAGAATGCATGATCGTGGCAAACCACCAATGGGGAGCCCATTTGAACGATTTGGGCGTCCCCGGCATCTATCGCAGCCAGGCCAGCTTGGCGCCTGGCATCAAGGTTCGCATGGGCACGCGCGCCCAGCCGCACGCCGGCATCGGAGTCCCGTGCTACGCGTGGAGCACGTCGCCGTTGCGTCGATACACCGACTTGGTCAACCAGTGGCAAATCATCGCCTGCGTTAAGCACGGCCAGACGGCGGCGTTGGCAGCGCCATTCAAACCCAAGGACGCGCAACTGCTCGGGATCATTGGGGCGTTTGACGCCACCTACGCAAGCTACAACGCGTTTCAAACCGGTATGGAGCGCTACTGGACTCTTCAGTACCTGATACAACAAAAAATCACATCGTTAACCGTGAGCGTGATCAAAGACCAGCCCGATATTTTGGTTCGCGCAAGCGAGCTTCCACTCGTGTTCAAGCTGCCAGCGACTCGTGGGCTCGCGCGCGGCCAGCAACTCAGAGTCGGCATTCATGGCGTTGATTTGCTGTCGCTTGAAGTTCACACCGGGACGGTTGAGCCGATCAGCGATGCCAATGGCTCGAGTGAGCAAGACGCGGCGGATGAAGACGAATCGACCGATTTGGGTGACTTAGCAGGTGGTGTCGTTTTGGCCGTCGAGCTTGACGAGGCTGGAGAAGCCTCCGCGACGACTGACGCGGCCCAACGAGTCGAATCAACTGCCTGATTTCACGAACCAACACGCCCACAACCCATGAGCGACTCGATTCAGACGCAACGCAAAACGTGGACGACTCTGCACTGGGCGTTGGCTATTTCGGTGGCTTTGCACGTGGTGCTCATCAGCGTTCGCTTTGTAGACCCTCAAGCCTTTGATCGGGTATTTCAAGACTCCCCGCTCGAAGTCATATTGGTCAACGCCAACGCCAAAGACAAACCGATTGAGCTCAACGACAAAGCGACTGCGATCGCACAAACGCAACTGATGGGCGGTGGCGAAGCCAGCCAAGGCATCGCGAGTTCGCCACTGCCGCCGTCAGCGCTTCGCGAATTGGGTGATGCCAGCGATGATGAGCAAAAGAAAGTCGACGAGCTGCTCCAAAAGCAAACCTTGATGTTGGCGCAAATCAAGCAAGAAATCGCCGCGCTGGCACCGCAAGATGCGCAGACCAAAAACTCACCCGATGCGATTGCGCGTGAAGAACGACGCAAACAACTGATCCAGCTGCTTGCCGCCATCGAAAAGCGCATCAACGAAGAAAATGCCCGACCCAAACGCCGCTACATCTCGCCGAACACCCGAGAGGAGATCTATGCGGTGTACTACGACACCCTCAGGCGAAGGATCGAAGACAAGGGCACAGAGAATTTCCCGACAGCTGCCGGTCTCAAACTCTACGGCGAGCTCACGATGATCGTGACGGTCAACCACGATGGCCGGGTTGTCGGCACCGAAGTGGTTGAGTCGTCGGGTAACGCGCTGCTGGACAAGCGTGCTCAGGCAATCGCACGCACCGCCGGGCCGTTTGGTCGATTCTCTGACGCGATGCGCCGCAAGGCCGACCAAATCGTGGTCGTTTCGCGCTTTAAGTTCACCAAAGACGAAACGCTCGAGACCAAGCTCACAAATCGGTAGAAATTCCGTCGCGATGTTGAAACCACTTGTCAAATGGCTGATTTTGCTGCTCGCTGGTGTCGTTCTGCTGCAATTGGCTTGGCTCGTGCGAATTGCGTTGATGACCGCAATCGACCCACAGTCCACTGCGTTTCAGCGATCTGAAGCGTGGCGAATCCAGCGGGTCACCGGCGAATTGCGCTGGACTCATCAATGGGTTGGCTACGCCGACATCTCGGACAACCTCAAACGCGCAGTCATTGCCAGCGAAGACGGCGGATTTGTTGACCACGGCGGCGTGGATTGGGACGCCATTGACGGCGCGTGTAGGCGCAATGAGAAGAGCGAAGCCAAAGCCAGCGCAGCGCCTGCTAAGTCTGGCAAACCCGTCCGTGCGCCCAAAATTGTGGGGGGCAGCACCATCACCCAGCAGTTGGCTAAAAACCTGTTGCTGTCAGGCGAGCGCAACCTGACTAGAAAGGCACAAGAGCTGGTGCTGACGATGGCACTGGAGGCGTTCCTCTCCAAAGAACGAGTCTTGGAGATTTACCTCAACAGCGTCGAATGGGGCGAAGGCGTTTTTGGTGCTGAAGCAGCCTCGCAGCACTACTTCAAAAAGCCTGCAAAATCGCTCACCGCATACGAGGCCGCGCGCTTAGCCGTCATGTTGCCCGCGCCCAAGCGATACGAAAAGACCCCCAGATCAGCTTATCTGAGTGGTCGCGCACAAACGATTGCGACACGAATGGGTGACGTTGAGCTTCCATGACATTCAAATTTCATAGCAACGAACTCAATAGATCCGGTGACCAAGGGCATATTTTACGCAAAAAAGGCAGCCTCAGCTGCCTTTTTGGAGTTTCGAAGCGCTATTCCTTGATGTAGTCTGAAATCACCTTCCAGCGGCCATCTTGAATTTGCGAAATTCGCGACAAGTTGGACCCCAATCGCTTAGTCGCTGTAAACGTCATTGGCGCACCGCCAAACAAATCGGCTGGCATGTCAATTTTGTCCATGGCTTTGACGAACGCGTCGGTCGTCAACGCCGGTCCGGCTTTTTGAGCCGCCCGAATGAAGTTGTCGACAATCACATAACCGTAGGCAGAAAACACGGTCGGATCTTCATTGAACTTGGTTTTGTACTTGGTTGCCCAAAACCGAATCGGCTGCGAGGCCTCGTCAAGGTAGGGCTGTTGCATCGTCATTGCGGCGTAAAGACCGTTCATCGCAGGTCCACCCAGTTTGTGGATCAGGTCGGTGTAGCCTGCGCTCGACGCAAAAAAGGTCGGTGCAAACCCTGTCTTGCGACTCTCGCCGATGGTGCCGATGGTCTCGCGAATGATGGTTCCGAGCACCACGAAATCACAATTGGCGGCTTTGAGCTTGGCAACTTGGCTAGAGAAGTCGGTCGCGCCCCGCTTGTAACTCGTTCGCTCAACGAGCTCCATGTTCATTGCTTTAAGGCCAGCTTCAGCCCCACGCACCACTTCAAGCCCGAATTCATCGTCTTGGTAGATCGAGCAAACTTTCTTGGCGTTCTTCTCTTTGACGATCTTGGGCATGGTGATACGCATTTGGTCAAAGTATGTCGCAAAGCCCGAATATTTCAGCTTGTGAAACGGATCGTACATTTCCCGAGCAGCAGTCACGGGCAAGAAGTTGACGACGTTTTTTTCAAACTGCACAGGCATGGCCGCCAGGTTTTGAGCGGTGCCCAAATGAGCCAACATGGCAAAAATCTTGTCTTGATTGACGAGCTTTTGGGCAGCCAAGACGGCCTTGCGCGGGTCATACGCTGAGTCTTCAATCAGAAGCTTCACTTTGCGACCGTTGACACCCCCTTGCTCGTTGACTTCGTCAACACGTAGCAGCATGCCGCTGCGGATCTGTTTGCCAAAGCCTGCAATTGGGCCAGACAAGTCTTGAATCGAACCCAACAACAACTCGCCTTTGTTGACGCCTTGCTGTTGGGCCCACGCGGAGCCACTCGCGGCGGCTATCGCAAGCATCGATGCAGAAAATAACTTCATCGCATTCATCTTCAGTCTCCTTCGGGTTAAAGATCAGGCATACATCGCATCGATTTGCGCTGCGTATTTTTTAGCGACCAGTTGCCGCTTGAGCTTCATCGTGGGCGTCAGTTCTTCGTCTTCCGCACTGAGTTGGTTGTCCAACAGCCAGAATTTTTTGACCTGCTCGACGCGCGCAAACTTCGCGTTGACTCGGTCAAACTCCGTTTGAATGAGCGCCAAAACTGCATCAGACCGTGTGAGCGACGCATAGTTTGAGAAAGGCACGTCGTTGTCCTGCGCAAACTTTTCAACGTTGTCTTGGTCGATCATGACAATTGCGCACAAGTAAGGCCGCTTATCACCTACGACCACCGCGTCGGTGATGTACGGGGAAAACTTCAACTCGTTCTCAAATTCACTAGGCGTGATGTTTTTACCACCCGCCGTGATGATGATGTCTTTCATGCGATCCGTGATCTTGAAAAACCCATCTGAATCAACCAAACCAACATCGCCCGTGTGCAACCAACCGTCGGCATCGATCGCCTCCGCAGTTTTTTCGGGTTGGTTCAAATAACCGGCAAACACGTTTTTACCGCGCACCATGATTTCGCCTGTGTCGGCTGCTATCTTGACTTCATTGAAATGACAGGCTGGGCCGATCATGCCTGGCTTGATCTTGTTAACCGGCATATAGGTTGAGCCGCCGCAGGTCTCGGTCATACCCCAAACCTCGAGCATGGGGACGCCCAAAGCGAGGTACCAGCGAACCAAATCTGGAGAAATCGGCGCGGCTCCAGTCACCAAAAACCGGGCGCGGTCAATGCCAATGAGTTTGCGCACGTTGCTCAAAGCGAGTAACTTTGCAACTGCAAACTTCAGCCTCAGCAGTGCACCAACCGGCTTTCCAGCCATCACGAGATTTGCGATTGCATGTCCCACGCCGATACTCCAAGCGTAAGTCGCACGTTGCAGCGGGCTTGAGTCTTTGAGAGCAATCATGACCCCTGAGTAAAACTTCTCCCACACCCTCGGTACGGCAGTCACGATGGTCGGAGATATCTCGCGAACGTTTTCCGGAATGGTCTCGGGGTTTTCAACAAAGTTCAATACTGCGCCGGAATAGACCGACAAAAACGCGCCACCCAAGCGTTCAGCGATGTGACACAGTGGCAAAAAACACATGCGTTCATCATTGCCATCCGCGTAAATGGTCTCGAAATTGCCACGCACCGCATGCACGAGTCCGCCGTGCAAGTGCATTGCACCTTTCGGGCGCCCGGTTGTGCCAGAGGTATAAACCAAAATCGCCAAGTCGCTTGCTGAACAAGTCTGTCTGCGCTCAGTCAATGCATTTGGATTCGCAAGGGCAAACTGCCTGCCGAGCTCGCGCAGGTGTTTCAAACTGATGATGTCAGGATCCGACAACTCGCTCAGTCCCTCCATGTCGAACACGACGATTTTGAGTAGACCAGGCAGCTCTTGGCGAATCTGAAGTGCTTTATCCAATTGCTCGTCGTCTTCAACAAACAACAAGCAGGTGCTGGAGTCTTCACACAGATACTGCATTTGCGAGGCAGCGTCGGTCGGGTAGATGCCATTGCTGACACCGGCACAGCTCAAAATGGCGAGGTCGCAAAGCAACCAGTCGATGTTGGTGTTCGACGCAATCGAAGCAACCTGCGATTTCGCAAAACCAAGACTTAGCATGCCGTTGGCAATCTCGGATACGGCTTGCGATGTCTGTGTCCAAGTCCAAGCGCGCCAAATGCCCAAGTCTTTTTGGCGCATGAAAACACGTTCGGCACGCGCTGCCGCAGCATTCCAGAAAATGTCGGTCATCGTGTCGCCCGCGATGGCCAAGCCAACACCGGGGCGGACAGAGCTCGTGTCCCACAAGTTGCTCATTGGATGATCCTCATCGCCAGTTCTTCTTTTTCTTCCAACGACGCTCGCCCCGCACGCCCTGCTCTTTCATGCCAAGGTAGAACTCCTTGATGTCATCTTTGTCCCTCAGATTGGCACAGGTGTCTTCCATCACGATGCGCCCATTTTCGAGCACATAGCCATAGTCGGCGACGTTGAGCGCCATCAACGCGTTTTGCTCCACCAGCAAAATTGTGGTTCCCCGTTCGCGATTGATCCGAATCACGATCTCAAATATCTCTTTCGTGAGCTTGGGGCTCAACCCCAGACTGGGCTCATCCAGCAAAATCAAATCTGGTCTGGCCATCAATGCGCGAGAAATAGCCAGCATTTGCTGCTGCCCGCCTGACAACAACCCCGCTTCTTGTTTGGCGCGTTCGCGCAGAATCGGAAAATACGAGTACACCGCCTCCATGTCGCGGGCGATCTCGTCTCGATCGTTGCGCGTGTAGGCACCCATGCGCAAGTTGTCGTGAACGCTCAACAATGCAAACACTTCGCGCCCCTCGGGCACATGCGACAGCCCGCGCGCGACCACACGAGCAGGGTCCATCCCGGTGATGTCTTCGCCTTTGAAATCGATGCTGCCCTTGAGCGGATCCAGGATGCCGCTGATGGTTTTCAAAATACTGGTTTTGCCCGCCCCGTTCGAGCCCAACACCGTCGCGATCTCACCGCGGCGAACTTGCAAGCTGACGCCTCGGATCGCTTTGACGGGGCCGTAGGCGCTTTCGACGTTTGAGAGCTTCAGTACCGCCTGATCGGTGATTGGCAGGTCAATTCGGGAGATGTCGTTCATGCAGCTTCGCCCCGGCGCAGCGAGCTCACATCTTGCGACGTACCCAAATACGCCTCAACCACGCCGGGATGCGCTTGGACATCTGCAGGCAAGCCCATCGCGACGGTTTCACCGAGGTTGAGGGCCAACACTCGATCACTGACCCGCGAAACCAGCGTCATGTCATGTTCAACCATCAGCACCGTCACACCCATTTCGCGTTTGATGTCAGCAATCCAAAACGCCATGTCGTCGGTTTCTTCGGCGTTGAGACCGCTGGACGGCTCATCAAGCAAGAGCAGCTTGGGCGAGGTGCAAAGCGCACGAGCCATCTCGACCACTTTTCGCACGCCATACGGCAAACCCATCACGACTGAGTCGCGGTGATGCTGAAGATCCAAGAAGTCAATGACCCGTTCAACTTCTTCGCGGGCTTGAACTTCCGCTGCACGTGCAGCGCGGGTGAACAGTGCGTCTTGCCACAGCGACGTGCGTCGGTGGGTGTGTCGCCCGACCAGCAAGTTTTGCAGGACCGTCGCATGCTCAAACAATTCGATATTTTGAAACGTCCTAGCGATGCCCAAACGCGCGATTTCGTGCGGCGCGCAACCCAGCAAATCTTGACCACAAAAATCAATGGATCCACTGGTTGGCTGGTAGATGCGGCTCAGCAAATTAAAGACCGTGGTCTTGCCCGCGCCATTGGGGCCAATTAATGTGAACACCTCGCCTTGGTTCACCTCAAAACTCACCCCGTTGACTGCGCGCACGCCACCGAAATGAACGCTGAGGTTGTCAACTTTCAAAATCGGCTGCGGCACTGCTCGAGACCCACTCATTTCAGTCGGTCCGATTTCAAGAATGATTTTTGACGTTTGAACATGCCCTTGCGGTAAAACGGAAACAATTGAATGTAAGCACGAACCTTGAGCCACCGGCCATACAGGCCCAAGGGCTCAAACAAAACGAATGCGATCAGCACCGAGCCGTACACCACCGCTTGCAAGCCCGGCGCCTGAGCAACCACCGCTGGCAGGTAATCCTTAAGCGACGCAATCATTTGCGGCATCGTGATGAGAAACAGGGCCCCAAGAAACGCGCCGTGTACAGACCCCAATCCCCCGATCACGACCATCAACAGCAAGTCGAGCGACTGAATGATGTTGAACTGCTCGGGAGAGAGAAACTTAATTTTGTGGGCATACAGAGCACCGCCCAGACCGGCAAGGCCCGCCGAAATTGAAAAGGCGAGCGTTTTGTATCGGGCGAGATGCACCCCCATGCTTTGCGCAGAAATTTCAGAATCGCGAATCGCGACAAACGCCCTACCGGTGGTGGCACGAAGCAAATTGACGACAAACAGGGCACTCGCCACAGCGCACACCAGGCACAAGAAGTAAAAGCCAACGTCGCCGGTCAGCTCCCAACCGCCCAGATTGGGTGGTTTAACCGTGACGCCCGAATTGCCACCCGTCACATGCTCCCACCGTGCAAAAATCTCTTCGACGATGAAACCAAAGGACAAGGTCGCGATGCCCAAATAGATGCCCTTCACGCGCAAGGCAGGCAGACCAACCACCACGCCAACCAACGCCGACAACATCGTGGCGATCATCATCGTGACCGGAAACGGCCAACCCTTGGCGGTCAAATAGGCTTGCGTGTACGCGCCAACCCCCAAAAATGCCGCATGCCCGAGCGAGAACAACCCTGTAAAACCAGCCAATAGCATCAAGCCGAGCCCGACAACCGAATAGATCAACACAAAAGTGAGTTGTGCAAGCCAATACTCTGAGATCGTCCATGGCGCAACCACCAAGCCCAACATCAGCAAACCGTACCAAAACACGTGTCCACTGTGCTTGGCCAACCTGATGTCTTGGTCGTAGTCGGTTTTGAACAAGAATCGCATGATCAAACCTTCTTGCGAAGTTTTTCGCCGAACAAACCGTTGGGCATGACCATCAGCATCACCAACACCACAACATAGGCCGCAATGTCCTTAAACCCCTCAGGCAAGTAAAAACCAGCCAGTGACTCGACCACGCCAATCACCAAACCGCCGACGATTGCACCGGGAAGGCTGCCAAAACCACCCACGACGGCCGCCGGGAACGCCTTCAACCCGATGAAGCCCATGTTTGCATGTACGAATGTGATGGGTGCGAGCAGCAATCCAGCAATTGCAGCCACCGCCGCAGCCATGCCCCAAACGATGCTGTTGAAGCGTCGAACGGGAATGCCCATATAGAACGCCGCCAGCTGGTTTTGACTGGAAGCCTGCATCGCGATTCCTAGCTTGCTGAAGCGAAACATCGCGTACAAGACGAGGCAAAGCAGGGCTGTTGAGCTGATGACGACGACTTGCTCGGCGTTGATGATCAGACCCGAAATGTTCCAAGTCACGTCTTTATATGGCACCGGCATGGCGTGGGTGTCGGTGCCGATACCCGGAATCATGGTGATCAGCCCTCGTGCGACATAGCCAATCCCGATGGTCAACATCACCACCGAAAAGGCTGGTTGGCCCAAAATGGGGCGAATCACCAAACGCTCCAAGCTGGCACCCATGATCGCCATCGCCAAGGCTGCGCTTGGAACAGCGACCCAAAACGGCAAACCCAGCAACGTGGTCAGGGCCAGTCCCAAAAAAGCGCCTAGCATCATGAGTTCACCCTGAGCAAAACTCACGGTCTCGGTGGCCTTGTAAATCAGCACAAAGCCAAGGGCGATTAGCCCATAGATGCACCCTTGGGATATGCCGCTGATCAGCAGCTGTAAAACCTGCACGAAGACTCCAATGAAACACTCAAGCGTATTTGATTGTGTGCCGCAACCATCGTCTATGCGGGCCTACCCCAATGGGCGACTTGCGCGCCCGCGCATTCACTCGTTTTTTTCAATTGGCCTTGGCTTGCCGTCATAGTCAATTGCGACGTAGGTGAGTGTTGCCTCGGTCACTTTGATGTAATTGCCTTGAGCACGAAAACGTTCAGCGAACACCTCGACCCGCACCGTGACGGAGGTGTTGCCAACACGCTGCACTTTGCTGAAAAAACTCAAAATATCGCCGACGCGCACAGGCTGCTTGAAGATGAACTCGTTGACCGCCACCGTTGCCATTCGGCCTAGAACATACCGAGCAGGCAGAACCGAACCCGCCAAATCAACTTGCGCCATGACCCAACCGCCAAAAATGTCCCCGTTTGCATTGCAGTCTGCGGGCATGGGAATGACCTTGGGCACGAGTTCCATGTCGCTCGGAATGCAAGCCATTGATGGATGTCGCGGTCGCTCAACTCGGTCGTTTGCGTGTGTTTGGTCGTTGTTTGGCATGATGCGTATTGTTCCCAAGGACTCCCATTTTGCATTCAGCCGCTTCAACCCCAGCCAATCCAACCGATTCATTTGACTCGAGTACCCAAACAGATGCGTCCACACTCAGACGTCTCATCCCGTATTTTTGGCCGTACCGAACCCGCGTCGCGATCGCAATGGGCTTCATGCTGTCGGCCAAAATGGCCAACATCGGCATACCGTTGTTGCTCAAAGAGCTCGTGGATCGCTTGTCGCCAACACCGACACAAGGCCTGCTCATTGTTCCCATTGCCTTAATCGTTGCATATGGTTTACTTCGCTTGTCGACAACCGTGTTTGGCGAGCTTCGCGAATGGGTGATGGCCAAAGCGACAGAGGGAGCCTCTCGCCAAGTGGGGCTGTCGGTATTCGAGCATCTGCACCGCCTCAGCCTCAGATTTCACTTGGAGCGGCAAACCGGCGGCATGACCCGCGACATCGAGCGAGGAACCCGAAGCGTTCACTCCCTCGTGTCGTATGCCCTCTACAGCGTTGTGCCGACATTGCTCGAAGTCGGTTTGGTACTGGCCGTACTCGCATGGAAGTTTGAAGCGGCGTTTTTTTGGGTTACGTTCACCGCACTGGTCACATACATCTCGTTCACCGTGGTCGTCACCGAATGGCGAACTCATTTCCGAAAGCGAATGAACGAGCTCGACACCAAGGCGCACGCAACCGCCGTTGATTCGCTGCTCAATTTCGAGACCGTTAAGTACTTCAACAACGAGTCGTTCGAGCTCAATCGATACGACAAGAGCCTGAGCACATACCGCGAAGCGGCCCTCAAAAGCCAATCGAGCTTGAGCGTGTTGAACACTGGGCAACAACTCATCATTGCATCGGCATTAATCGGTATCTTGTGGCTTGCATCGAATGGTGTCACGACTGGCAAGATGACACTGGGTGATTTGGTCATGGTCAACGCGTTCATGATCCAACTCTACATTCCCCTCAATTTCCTCGGCGTGATTTATCGCGAGATCAAACAAGGGCTTACCGATTTGCGCCGAATGTTCAATTTGCTCGACAAACGAGCCGAAGTGGTCGACGCACATGGCGCAGTAACACTCGCGCCAGAAAAGTCGCCATCGGTCAAATTCGAAAACGTCCACTTCTCCTACGACCCTGATCGTAAAATCTTAAGTGGGATTAGTTTCGAGATTCCCGCTGGCAAAACCGTCGCGGTTGTTGGGCCATCGGGTTGCGGGAAATCAACACTGGCTCGGCTGCTATATCGTTTTTATGATGTGCAAGACGGACGCATCTTGATTGACGACCGACCAGTCAGGTTGTTCAGTCAATCCAGCGTTCGATCATGCATCGGCGTCGTGCCCCAAGACACCGTCTTATTCAATGACACTATCGGCTACAACATCGGCTACGGTCGAGTTGGGTCATCGCAAAGCCAAATTGAAGCCGCCGCAACAGGCGCACACGTCCACAAGTTCATCCGAAACTTGCCACTGGGCTATGAAACCGTTGTGGGCGAACGCGGACTAAAGCTGTCTGGCGGCGAAAAGCAGCGCGTCGCAATTGCGCGCACCTTGCTCAAAAATCCACACATTTACATCTTCGATGAAGCGACTTCTGCTTTAGACACGACCAACGAGCGCGCCATCCAACAAGAGCTTGCCCAGCTATCACGCAGCAAAACAACCTTGGTCGTCGCCCATCGGCTATCGACCATCACCGACTCACACGAAATTCTGGTGATGTCAGCTGGCACGATCATCGAACGCGGCAATCACAATGAGCTGCTGGCGCTTGGCGCAACCTACGCCGACATGTGGGCGATGCAGCAAGAGCAAACCCCATCCGCAGCCGACCAAAGGAGCAATTGATGGAGACCAAATGGCTGGAAGATTTCGTGAGCTTAGCCGAGACGCGCAGCTTTTCTCGGTCGGCTCAGTTTCGGCACGTGACGCAGCCCGCGTTTTCGCGTCGAATTCAGTCCTTGGAGGCATGGGCAGGGACAGACCTCGTTGATCGCAGCAGCTACCCGACTCGCCTCACGCTTGCGGGTGAGACCCTGCACAAACAGGCGCTGGAGATGCTGCAAAACTTGCAGTCGACCCGCGCCATGCTTCGCGGGCACGCCAGTGCGGGGCAAGACGTCATCGAGTTTGCGGTGCCGCACTCACTGGCCTTCACGTTTTTTCCCGGCTGGGTCTCCAGCCTACGACAGAGTTTTGGCCCCATCAAAAGCCGACTGATCGCACTCAACGTCCATGACGCCGCGCTGCGCCTCGTTGAAGGCAGTTGCGACTTGTTGATCGCTTACCACCACAGCTCACAGCCGCTTCAGTTGGATCCCGCACGCTATGAAATGGTGAGTCTTGGCGAAGAAATCATCGCGCCGTTCGCACGCAGCGACGCCGAGGGTCGCCCGTTGTTCGTGGCTCCCGGGCGAGCCGCATCGCCACTGCCCTATTTGGGTTACGCCCCTGGCGCCTACTTGGGACGTGTTGTCGACCTACTCCTCAAACAGTCACCCAAACCTGTACACCTTGACCGCGTTTACGAGACCGACATGGCCGAAGGCTTGAAAGCCATGGCGATGGAAGGGCACGGCATCGCGTTCCTTCCGATGAGCTCGGTCAAAAAGGAAATCAAAGCGCACAAGCTCACCAGCGCGGCTGGTGAGCTTGCAGAGCATCTACAAATGACAATAGACCTGCGCGCCTACCGCGAACGCCCAAGCGAAACAGGCAAAAAGGGTAAGTCGACCGCGCAAGCACTTTGGGATTTTTTGCTTTCGACCAGGGGCGATCAGTCGGCGATCAAACGGGCATAGCTCTGGTAGGCTTTGCATCTATGCAGGTTTTGCATGATCGTTTTCTCAAAGGGCATTTGCGTAATCCCGCCTGCGTGAATACATTGCGCGGCATCTGTTTCGTTTGTTGGCACACCAACCAACTGAAATCACTGAAACCATTCAACACACCCTTTCGGGTTGTCCCTGTAGATGCACCACATTTCGTTCGTCATGATTGGGCTTGACTGGCATGTTTCATGCTTCACCACAGGCCACCTAGGAGATCCATCATGATTCGTCAACTCACTGCTGCCACGTTGACTATTGGCTTTTGTGTCCACTCATGGGCACAGTCGCCTGTACTTGATCGCATTCGCGCGACCGGCAAGATCAACATTGCCCACGCTGAAGACTTCATGCCGTTCTCGTATTTGGATCCTGAAAACAAGCCCATCGGCTATGCGATGGACATCTGCGCCAAGCTGGCTGATGCCGTCAAGTCCAAACTCAAACTCAAAGAACTCAGCGCGTCATTTGTTTTGTCGAGCGTCAAAACCCGTGTTCCGCTCATCGAGCAAGGCAAAGCCGATCTCGAGTGCGGCGTGACGCCCAATAGCGCCGAACGGCGCAAAACGGTTGCGTTCACCGTCCCGCATTACGTCACAGGCGTGCGTTACGCGGTTTTGAGCGCAAACCCGGCGTCCGAGGTCGGTGGGCTTCAAGGCAAGCGCATGGTCACAGTTTCAGGAACGACCGCCGCCAAGGAAGTTCGCCGAATCAACGGTGAGCGGCTGCTGAAGCTAACAGTCACGGATATCAACGACGATGTCAGCGCATTTCGAATGTTGGAACGCGGTGAAACCGATGCGATTGCCCTTGATGAAGCTGTCTTGATTGGGCTAATCGCAAGTCGCCCGCAACCCAAATTGTTTAAGGTCATCGGCAAAGCGCTCACCGTAGAGCCGCTTTCCATCATGCTCCCCAAGGGCGACGCGGAGTTCAAACGCACCGTTGACGATGAGATGAAAAGGTTGGTGAATTCGCGTGAGATCTACGCGATGTATGACCGCTGGTTTACCAAACCGGTGGAGCCCAACAACGTCAGCATGAACATGCCGATGGGCATGCTGCTGCGGGATCTTTGGAAGTACCCAAGCGACCAAGTTCCCTTTTAATTGGCCGGGTAACTGGTAGTTTCCCGATGAACCAACTACCTAAAATTGCGTTGTCTTCAACACAGCTACTTCAACGACCCGCACAAAAGCCTGTTTTAGTTTTCGCCTAGTTTAGTTTTCGTTTTCGTCTCCTTAACATCAATGGATCTCCCATGAAAAAGCAACTCCTGACCGCAGCCGCTCTGGCCTGCATGGCCTTTGTTTCGCACGCCGACACAATGGACAAAATCAAAGCCTCTGGCTCAATAACCATGGGCGTGCGCGAGTCGTCTGGCTCCTTGTCTTACACCTTGGGCGATGGCAAGTACGTCGGCTACCACGTTGAAGTTTGTCAACGAATTCTTGCTGCAGTTGAAAAGGCCGCCGGCAAGAAGCTGGATGTCAAATACCAAGCCGTGACCTCACAAAACCGCATCCCACTGCTGCAAAACGGCACGGTTGACATCGAGTGCGGCTCGACCACCAACAACGCAACCCGTCAAAAAGACGTCGCGTTTCTGAACACCACTTTTGTCGAAGAGGTGCGTTTCGCTGTTAAGGCCAATTCAAACATCAATGCAATTGCCCAGTTGAATGGCAAGAACGTCGCAACAACCACTGGCACCACTTCGGTGCAGACGCTGCGCAAAAACGAGCGCGCCACTGGCGTTGACTTCAAGGAAGTTTTCGGTAAAGACCACGCTGACAGCTTCTTGTTGCTCGAGTCCGGCCGCGCTGACGCGTTCGTGATGGACGGCGCGATTTTGGCTGGCAACATCGCCAATGCCAAAACCCCAGCCGACTTCAAAATCGTTGGCGAAGTTTTGTCGGTTGAGCC
This sequence comes from Comamonadaceae bacterium, assembly GCA_031421855.1. Classification (GTDB taxonomy): domain Bacteria; phylum Pseudomonadota; class Gammaproteobacteria; order Burkholderiales; family Burkholderiaceae_C; genus JAAFHN01. The sequence continues at coordinate 4,835 of JANOPN010000110.1, read as the reverse complement.
GATCGCGATCATGGTTCGCAAAGACGACGCTGCTTTGAAGAAAATTGGCAATGAGACCATTGCGTCGATGATCAAATCTGGCGACATGGCCAAAACTTGGGACAAATGGTTCATGCAACCCATTCCACCCAAGAACAGCCGAGTGGGTTTGCCCGTGTCTGAGAGCACCAAGGCTGCTTGGGCTAATCCAAACGACAAGCCGATGGAAGATTACGCTAAGAAGTAATTCAATGGCGTAACTCGGGAAACCCCTGCTGCATGGTTTGTAGCGGGGGTTTCGTTTTGGTCTGTGCGGTGTTAAAACGTCCGCATGCCCTGACGGCGGTTTGAAGCAAGGAACTCAATGGCAATCGACCTGCAGATATTTTGCAAAGAGACAACATCAGGCGAAATGATCGCCGGATGTTTCGGCAAAGGCGGCGACCAAACTTACCTTAACTGGATTCTCAGCGCTTGGGGCTGGACCCTCATGGTCGCCGCTGGCGCGCTGGTGGTTGCGATGGTTGCTGGCCTTATCGTGGGCACCATTCGAACCCTTCCTGACAACCCGTGGCTGGTGCGGCTTGGCAACGCTTGGACCGAATTATTTCGCAACATCCCGCTGCTTGTGCAAATTTTCTTATGGTACTTTGTTGTGCCAGCAATTTTTCCGGCACTCAAAGACGTGCCCTCTTGGCTCTTGGTGATGTTGGCTCTTGGTTGTTTCACGTCGGCACGCATCAGTGAACAGGTTCGCTCCGGCATTCAAGCCCTGCCGCGCGGTCAGCGATATGCTGGCATGGCCGTCGGATTCACGACTTTGCAAACTTATCGATATGTGTTGCTGCCCATGGCGCTGCGCATCGTCATACCGCCGCTGACATCCGAGTCGATGAACATCGTTAAAAACTCATCGGTCGCCTTCGCTGTGTCCATCGCTGAATTGACCTTTTTCGCCCGCCAGTCAGGCGAGGAAACCGGTGCGCCAATCACCATGTATTTGGCGGTGAGTATTCTCTACGCGATTTCTGCGTTCAGCATCAACCGCGTCATGGCCTACATTGAAAAACGCGCACGTGTGCCCGGCTTTGTTGCCGCTGGCGGCATGGGCGGACACTGAACGGGAGCATCTCATGGGCAATCTTGACCTCTCATTCTTCAACTGGTCAGTCATTGGGCCGTTTGTGCTCAAGGGCTTTTACTTCAGCATTTGGCTCACCGTCGTCGCGACCATCGGCGGCGTGGTGCTAGGCACCTTACTTGCGTTGATGCGCCTGTCGGGCAAAAAATACCTTGAAATGCCTGCGGTGTTCTATGTGAACACGATGCGCTCGGTGCCGTTGGTGATGGTGCTTTTGTGGTTCTTTTTGCTGATTCCATTTGCAATAGGGCGACCCATCGGGGCAGAATTGAGCGCGGTGATCACGTTTGTGGCATTTGAAGCAGCGTATTTTTCTGAGATTGTTCGCGCTGGCATTCAGTCCATCCCTCGAGGCCAAGTGCACGCGGGCGAGTCTTTGGGGATGAGCTACAACCAAAACATGCGTTTGGTGGTGCTGCCACAGGCATTTCGCAACATGCTCCCGGTGTTTTTGACACAGACGATCATTTTGTTTCAAGACACCTCGCTTGTTTACGCCATCGGCGCCTACGACATGCTGAAAGGCTTTGAAATCGCTGGCAAGAACTTGGGCCGCCCCATCGAGGCCTACTTGCTAGCAGCCGTCGTGTACTTCTTCATGTGCCTGGGTTTGTCGCTGATCGTGCGACGCATTCAGCTCAAAGTTCAAATCATTCGCTAAACCCAAGGCCCGGAGAAACCCCCATGATTGAAATCAAAAACATTTCCAAATGGTACGGCCCGATTCAGGTGCTGAACGACTGCTCAACCAGCATCAAAAAGGGCGAAGTTGTCGTGATCTGCGGTCCTTCGGGCTCGGGAAAATCGACGCTGATTAAGACCGTGAACGCGCTCGAGCCCGTTCAAAAGGGTGAAATTTGGGTTGACGGAACCGCCATTCATGATCCAAAAACAAACTTGCCTAAGCTGCGCAGCCGGGTCGGAATGGTTTTTCAACATTTTGAGCTGTTTCCGCACCTCAGCGTGACCGAAAACCTGACCATCGCTCAGGTCAAGGTGCTGGGTCGCAGCCCTGACGACGCACACGCCCGAGGCTTGAAATACCTGGAACGCGTTGGCCTGATGGCCCACAAAGACAAATTCCCCGGTCAGTTGTCTGGCGGGCAGCAGCAGCGCGTGGCCATCGCTCGGTCGTTGTCAATGGACCCCATCGTCATGTTGTTCGATGAGCCGACCTCGGCACTTGACCCTGAAATGGTCGGCGAGGTGCTCGACGTGATGGTGAGCTTGGCCAAAGAAGGCATGACCATGATGGTGGTGACCCACGAGATGGGCTTTGCTCGCAAAGTAGCCAACCGAGTGATCTTCATCGACGTGGGTGGCAAAATTTTGGAAGATTGCAGCAAAGACGAATTCTTCAACCACCCCGAAAACCGCCAACCTCGCACCAAAGACTTCCTCAACAAGATTTTGGCGCACTGATCTCACTCAAACTGAGGCGTCTCATCAATGCCGCAGCGCAATGCTCTGCGGCATTTTTCATGGCGAGTCGCACAGACTGGACTGACGCAAATAGGACTTACGCAAAAGTGTCCCAGCAAGGTGCTGCCACAAACGCAATTCGAACGGCACGGCGAGGCGCTGCAACGCCGCTGGGGCGGTTTCTGTGCAAGTCCACATAAAATCTAGCCCGCATGAACCAAGACAAGACAAACCCAGAACCGCTCCAAGAAATCACGCTCATTCGCCCGGATGATTGGCACGTGCACCTGCGAGACGGCGAAGCGCTGAAAGCGGTCGCCGCTCACACCGCCCGCCAGTTTGCTCGTGCAGTGATCATGCCCAATCTGCGCCCGCCCATCACCACAACCGAGCAGGCAATTGCCTACAAGGCGCGCATTCGAGCTGCGGTTGGTGCCGATGCGGTTTTTGAGCCGATCATGACGCTGTACCTCACCGACAACACGCCGCCCGACGAAATCAAGCGCGCGCGTGATGCGGGTGTCAAGGCGCTCAAGCTCTATCCTGCCGGTGCAACGACCAACAGCGATGCCGGTGTATCCGATGTTCGCAAAACTTACCGCACTCTGGAGGCCATGCAGCGCGAGGGCTTGCTGCTGCTGGTCCACGGCGAGGTCACCGACTCGCACATTGACGTGTTTGATCGCGAAGCCGTCTTCATCGACACCGTCATGCAACCTCTGCGGCGCGACTTGCCCGAGCTTAAGGTCGTGTTTGAACACATCACCACCCGCGAAGCGGCCACCTACGTGGCTCAAGCCGATGGACCCACCGCTGCGACCATAACCGCCCACCACCTGCTGTACAACCGCAACGCCCTATTCACTGGCGGCAGCGGCTCGGGGCTGCGCCCGCATTTTTATTGCTTGCCTGTCTTGAAACGCGAGTTGCACCGCCAAGCCTTGATTGACGCGGCAACATCAGCGTCTGACCGTTTCTTTTTGGGCACCGACAGTGCGCCTCACGCCTCCGCCCTCAAGGAAGCCGGCGTTTGCGGCGCTGGCTGCTACACCGCGTATAGCGCTATCGAGCTCTATGCCCAAGCTTTTGACGAAGCCGGGGCCCTGGGTCGCTTAGAGGCCTTTGCCTCGCGAAACGGCCCTGCTTTTTACGGCTTGCCCGTCAACGCTGGGAACATCACGCTCAAGCGCGAGAGTCAACTCGTTCCGCAGACCCTGCCATTCGGCGATGCGACGCTCAAACCCCTGGGTGGCGGCGAGACGCTGCCGTGGCGCATGATTTGAGCGAGGTTAGCGACGCCCTTGACGGTGCGTTGCGATCAATCGACTGGCAAGCCCCTTGGCTAGACGGGTGGCGAGACATCGGAGAGCCGCTATCGGCCCGTGTTCAGCTAGGCGACACCTTGTTTGATGCCCTGAATTTGCATGCCACGCAGGTTCCCTGCGCCCAAATAGTCACATTTGTCCCTCAATCCGCATTGCCCCGCGACGTGGCTTACGAGCAGTTCATCTTTGACACCGGCCAGTGCCCCACCCGTAGCAATTTGCACGACTTTTTCAATGGCTTGGCTTGGATTCGCTTTCCTGACACCAAGCGCCTGCTCAATCGCCTGCAAGCTCATGCGATCGAAGCGTCGGGCATCAACGCGTCTCGCGGAACCTTGCGCGACGCGATCACGGTCTTTGACGAAAATGGTGCGTTTTTCGACCTTGACCCGTCCGATCAAACGGCGCAACTCGTTTGGCAAGCGCTTCGCCGACACGACTGGGCGACAGCCTTGGTTGCGCATCGAAGTTGGTGGCAGTCGCAGACCCGAATCGTGCTGTTCGGTCACGCCCTGCTTGAAAAACTGGTCAACCCACGCAAATCAATGGTCGCCCACGTTCTCGCTGGGCAGGTCATCAATCGCCAGTCGGCCAAAGAAGATGCGATCCGTTCGGTGGATTTGTCAATCTGTGCGTGCTTGAACTCGGCATTGACCACGCCCAAAAGCCTGTTCCAACCGCTGCCGGTGCTCGGTATTCCCAATTGGTGGGTCGAGAATGCCGATCCGCAGTTTTACGATGATCAGCACGTATTTCGTCCGACTCGATCATCAATATTGATAGCAACAAACTCAATGAATTCGGTGACCAAGGGCTGATTTTAGGGATTGCTCATTAGGTATTGATTATTTCAGTAGCACGATGTATGCTCAGGCATGACTCTCTGCTGCACTCACTGTTTGTCCGAAAGGTTCGTCAAAAATGGCAAAAGCCGTCATGGGCATCAGCGCTATCGATGTCGGCTGTGT
>JANOPN010000109.1:0-7484 GCA_031421855.1 Comamonadaceae bacterium | reverse complement strand
CAAAGAGATGATCATGCCTGGCGACAACGTCAGCATCACGGTCAAACTGATCAACCCCATTGCCATGCAAGAGGGCTTGCGTTTCGCCATCCGCGAAGGCGGCAAAACCGTCGGCTCAGGTGTCGTCGCTAAGATCATCGCGTAATCGGGAGCTCACATGGCCACCACCAAGCAAAAAATCCGCATCCGCCTCAAAGCGTTTGACTACAAATTGATCGACCAGTCCGCGGCTGAAATCGTTGACACCGCCAAGCGCACCGGCGCGTTGGTCAAAGGCCCTGTGCCTTTACCTACCCGCATGAAGCGCTTTGACATCCTGCGCTCGCCGCACGTCAACAAGACCAGCCGTGATCAGTTTGAGATTCGCACCCATCAACGTCTGATGGACATTGTCGATCCAACCGACAAAACCGTCGATGCACTGATGAAGCTGGATCTGCCAGCAGGCGTCGATGTGGAGATCAAACTCCAATGATGTAACGCGGCGCTTGCATTGTTGTGAGTGTCGTTCTATAATCTAAGGCTTACCCTAGTTCAGTGCACGTTTGGTGTGCTGAACTAGGGCGCTTTTTGGCCTTTTTGATTGTTCTGCGACGCTTCATTGCGTAAACAGTGCGGTCAAGAAAACAAAAAGCAAATCCGGTCCCGACCAATCGATGTCGGGGTTTCCTAATCGGGCGAAAAGCCCGTGGAGTCAACAATGAGTCAAAGCACCTTTATGGGGTTGCTTGGGCGCAAGGTCGGCATGATGCGTGTGTTCACTGATGACGGCGATTCAATTCCCGTCACAGTGGTCGATGTATCTGACAACCGTGTCACCCAAGTGAAGACCCAAGAAAACGACGGCTACAGCGCGCTGCAAATCGCGTTTGGTAAGCGCCGTGCCTCGCGTGTGACCAAGCCGATAGCGGGTCACCTCGCCAAAGCTGGCGTGACCGCAGGCGAATTCACCAGCGAATTTCGCGTAACCCCGGACACCATCGGCAAATATGCCGCAGGTGGTTCAGTGGTTGCTGGCGAAGTGTTCGCGGTGGGTCAAATGTTGGACGTGCAAGGCACATCCATCGGTAAAGGTTTCACCGGCACCATCAAGCGTCACAACTTCAAGTCGCAGCGCGCATCGCACGGTAACAGCCGTTCGCACAACGTGCCAGGCTCGATTTCGATGGCGCAAGATCCAGGTCGCGTGTTTCCAGGCAAGCGCATGTCGGGTCACCGCGGCGATGTCACCGTTACCATTCAAAACCTGAAGCTGGTTCGCATTGACGCTGACCGCCAATTGTTGATGATCAAGGGCGCGATCCCTGGCAGCAAAAATGGCTTTGTCACCGTCCGCCCAGCTGTCAAGGCAAAATCCAAAGGAGCCAATTGATGCAGATCGATCTCCTTAACGATCAAGGTTTGGCCTCGTCAAAGATCGACGCACCTGAGACGGTGTTCGGTCGCGATTACAACGAGTCTCTGATTCATCAGATCGTTGTCGCCTACCAAGCCAACGCGCGCCAAGGCACGCGGGCTCAAAAAGACCGTGAACAAGTCAAGCACTCGACGAAGAAGCCGTTTCGCCAAAAAGGCACCGGTCGCGCTCGCGCAGGCATGACCTCATCTCCATTGTGGCGTGGAGGCGGTCGCACGTTTCCAAACATGCCCGATGAGAACTTCACGCAAAAAGTCAACAAGAAAATGTACCGTGCTGGTATGGCTGCGATTTTCTCGCAACTCGTGCGCGACGGTCGTTTGGCTGTGCTGGAAAACCTGACGGTTGACTCGCCCAAGACCAAGTTGTTGGCTGCGAAGTTCAAGGCGATGAACCTTGAGTCGGTCATGATCATCGCTGATGAAGTCGATGAAAACTTGTACCTCGCGTCGCGCAATCTGCCCAACGTGTTGGTTGTTGAACCACGCTACGCCGATCCGGTGTCGCTTGTGTTCTACAAAAAGGTGCTCGTCACCAAGGCCGCCATGAACCAGCTCAAGGAGATGTTCGCATGACCGCCCCGAAGAAATTCGACGAAGGCCGCTTGATGCAGGTGTTGGTTGGTCCCATCGTGAGCGAAAAAGCCACCTTGGTCGCCGAAAAATCAAACGCTGTCACCTTTCGCGTGCTTCAAGACGCAACCAAACCAGAGATCAAAGCGGCTGTCGAACTGATGTTCAAAGTCAACGTGACCGGTGTGGCTGTCGTCAACATCAAAGGCAAAACCAAGCGCTTCGGCAAAGGCATTGGGCGTCGCAACAACATCCGCAAAGCGTATGTGCGACTCCAACCTGGCCAAGAGCTCAATCTCGGCGCGGAGGCTGCATAACATGGCCGTCGTTAAACTCAAACCGACCAGCCCCGGCCAACGTGCCGTGGTCAAGGTCACGCGTGACCATCTGTACAAGGGCGAACCACACGCGCCTTTGTTGGAGCCGCAACATCAAAAAGCGGGTCGCAACAACAATGGTCACATCACCACGCGTCACCGCGGCGGTGGTCATAAGCACCATTACCGCGTCGTCGACTTCCGTCGCGACAAGGACGGCATCAGCGCAAAAGTTGAACGCATCGAATACGATCCAAACCGCACAGCTCACATTGCATTGCTTTGTTATGCTGACGGCGAGCGCCGCTACATCATCGCTCCGCGCGGTGTGGAGCCCGGTGCGTCGCTGATGAGTGGTTCGGAAGCGCCCATTCGTGCTGGCAATTGCTTGCCAATTCGCAACATTCCCGTCGGTTCAACCATTCATTGCATTGAGATGCAGCAAGGCAAGGGCGCGCAGCTCGTTCGCTCAGCTGGCACCTCGGCAACCTTGTTGGCCCGTGAAGGCACATACGCCCAAGTGCGCATGCGCTCAGGTGAGGTTCGCAAGATTCACATTGAATGCCGCGCCGTGATTGGCGAGGTCGCCAACGGTGAACACAGCCTGCGCCGTTACGGCAAAGCGGGTGTCAAGCGCTGGATGGGTATTCGCCCAACAGTGCGCGGTGTGGCCATGAATCCGGTCGACCATCCGCATGGTGGTGGCGAGGGCCGTACGGGCGAGGGCCGCGCGCCTGTCGATCCGTGGGGTAATCTGACCAAGGGCTACCGAACCCGTAACAACAAGCGTACGCAGGGCATGATCGTGTCCCGTCGCAAGAAATAAGGGGTAAAAAATGGCACGTTCCCTGAAAAAAGGTCCGTTCGTAGACCTGCATTTGATCGCCAAGATCGAAAAAGCCGTTGCGACCAAAGACAAACGCCCAATCAAGACTTGGTCACGTCGCTCGATGATCCTGCCCGATTTCATCGGCTTGACCATCGCGGTGCACAACGGCAAGCAACATGTGCCGGTGTACGTCACCGACCAAATGATTGGCCACAAGCTTGGCGAATTTGCGCTCACCCGCACGTTCAAAGGGCATCCGGCTGACAAAAAAGCCGCGAAGAAGTAAGGATTCACACAATGGAAACCAAAGCCTCTTTGCGTGGTGTTCGCTTATCCGTCGATAAAGGTCGCCTTGTTGCTGACCTGATTCGCGGTAAAAAAGTGGACCACGCCCTCAACGTGTTGAATTTCACGCAGAAAAAAGCTGCGGATATCATCCGAAAAGTGCTCTTGTCGGCTATTGCCAACGCTGAGCACAACGATGGTGCTGACATTGATGAATTGAGCATCAAGTCGATCTATGTCGAGCAAGGTGCGACGCTGAAGCGTTTCTCTGCCAGGGCCAAAGGCCGTGGCAACCGCATCAGCAAGCCCACCTGCCATGTCTACCTCTCGGTAGGCAACTGACAACCAAGGAAGCACACATGGGACAAAAAATCCACCCAACCGGCTTTCGCTTGAGCGTCAGCCGCGATTGGACTTCACGTTGGTACGCCAGCAACCGCGATTTCGCGGGCATGCTGGCCAGCGACATCGAAGTCCGTGAGTACCTCAAGAAGAAGCTGAAAAACGCGTCGGTTTCGCGCGTGCTCATCGAGCGCCCCGCGAAAAGTGCCCGCATCACGATTTTCTCGGCTCGTCCGGGCGTTGTGATCGGCAAAAAAGGCGAAGACATCGAGGTCTTGAAGAAAGAGCTCTCAAAAATGTTGAGCGTGCCAGTCGCTGTGAACATCGAAGAAGTGCGCAAGCCCGAAATCGACTCACAGTTGATCGCTGACAGCATCACCCAACAGCTTGAGAAACGCATCATGTTCCGCCGTGCGATGAAACGCGCCATGCAAAACGCGATGCGCATGGGCGCTCAGGGCATCAAGATCATGTCTGCTGGTCGTCTGAACGGCATCGAGATCGCTCGCACCGAGTGGTATCGCGAAGGTCGTGTGCCATTGCACACCCTGCGCGCTGACATTCAGTACGGGTTCTCAGAAGCCAAGACCACCTACGGCATCATTGGCGTCAAAGTGTGGGTCTACAAGGGTGATACCTTGGGCCGCAACGACGCGCCAGGCACTGCTGCGAAAACCGATGGTGACGACGAGCGTAAGCCTCGTGGTCCTCGCGGTCCTCGCCCAGGTGGTGATCGTCCGCCAGCACGCGGTCCACGTCGCCCCATGGGTGACGCACCGAGCGACGGCGGCGACAAGCCAGCTGACGCAGGTGGCGGCGTGAAACCTACAGTTAAACGCGTTGTTCGCAAAGCCACTGCTCCGGCAGACGGTGCTGCGGCCGCTGAATAAGAGGGTCTACCATGCTGCAACCAGCACGGCGGAAATACCGCAAAGAACAAAAAGGCCGCAACACCGGCATCGCTACCCGTGGCAACACGGTTGCGTTTGGTGATTTTGGTCTGAAATCCACTGACCGCGGTCGTTTGACCGCGCGCCAAATCGAATCTGCACGTCGTGCAATTTCGCGTCACGTCAAACGTGGCGGCCGCATCTTCATTCGCATCTTCCCTGACAAGCCGATTTCACAGAAACCAGCTGAAGTGCGAATGGGTAACGGCAAAGGCAATCCAGAGTACTACGTCGCTGAAATTCAGCCCGGCAAGGTACTTTACGAAATCGTGGGCGTACCCGAGCAACTTGCTCGCGAAGCCTTCACCTTGGCTGCGGCCAAACTGCCGCTGCGCACCACGTTCGTGACGCGCATGCTCGGCACCTGATTCAGGAGACGAGACATGAAAGCTGCTGAACAACGCAAAGAGCTGCGTGCCAAGGATGTTGCTGGGTTGCAAACGGAAGTCAAAGAGCTGCAAAAAGCCCACTTTGGCCTCCGCATGCAAAAAGCCACGCAACAGTTGAACAACACCGCGCAATTGCGCGTCACCCGCCGCGCGATTGCTCGTGCCAAGACCGTCTTGGCACAAAAGCAAAGCGCGAGCGCATGAACGCCAAGGACATGACCATGACCGCAAAGGTATCCCTCAAGCGCACGCTGATCGGCCGTGTCGTGAGCGACAAGCGCACCAAAACTGTCACGGTTTTGGTTGAGCGAAGCGTTAAGCACGAGCTGTACGGCAAGATTGTTACCAAGTCGAGCAAATACCATGCTCATGACGAAAACGGTGACTACCACACCGGTGACCTCATCGAGATCACCGAGTCGCGTCCTATTTCTAAAACCAAGAACTGGGTTGTATCGAAGTTGCTTGAAAAAGCAGCGACGGTATAAACCGTAAGCGCTGAGCGGCGCGGGGACATGTTCCTGAACCGCTCACGCAGGCGACCAAAACGGCTCACAATGTGGGCCGTTTTGCTTGGTTGGATTGAATTTGGAAAATGGCCGATTGGCCTGATGATTTTTGGAGAAACGCATGATCAAAGTTGGCGACACCCTTCCCGCAAGCACCCTGATGGAGTTTTTTGATGTTGAGTCCGAGGGCTTTGCCTTGGGCCCGAACCCAATCGATGTGGCCAAGGCCACCGCTGGCAAAACCATCGCGCTGTTTGCACTGCCTGGCGCTTACACGCCAACTTGTTCGGCCAAGCATGTGCCGGGATACGTTGAGCACTTCGATGCCTTGACCGCTGCTGGTGTGGACGAAATCTGGTGCGTGAGCGTGAATGACGCGTTCGTGATGGGCGCTTGGGCACGCGACCAAAAGACGGTTGGCAAGGTTCGCATGCTGGCTGACGGCAGCGCCGACTTCACCAAGGCGACTGGCTTGACGCTGGATTTAACCAGCCGTGGCATGGGACTGCGTTCCAACCGCTACAGCATGTTGGTCAAAGACGGCAAAGTCAGCGCCCTGAATATCGAAGGCCCAGGCAAGTTTGAAGTGAGCGATGCCGCGACCATGCTGTCACTCGCGAAAGCCTAATCGAGTTTTTCCGCCGGCCGATTGGCACCCATGAGCCACCGCAGATCGCCCCGTTTCGATGCGATCTCGGTGGCTTTTGCTTGGGCGATTCCGGTCACAGTGTTGCTGCTAGCGCTCTTCTATCAGAGTGAGCGCTTACTAATAATTCAAAACCATGGCTATCAGAGTCATGCGCAAACCCATGCGCGGCTTTGGACTGCCTGGACTGCGCCATTTTTGTCAATGGACATTGGGCACGCCGTGGCCGATGCATTCGCGTGGGGCGTCGCAGCCCTCATAGCTCGCGCTCTGGCGCTGCTCAACCGGGCCATGCTCGCGGTTGCATGGGTGTGGCCCGTGTGCAATTGGGCGCTGATGTTATGGCCTCAGCCCGTTGCGGTGGTGGGTCTGTCAGGGCCGGTATTTGCGCTGCTTGGTGCGACGGTGGCAATCGCCACGCTTACACCTGGGCTTAGAAAACACGCAGCCATCGGGTTGTCTTATCTGGTGATTCGCCTGACTCTAGATGCGGCGTGGACCCAGCCGACCGGGCCGAGCCTGATCTGGGATTGGCAAGTGGTGCACGCGGTTCACTTGACGGGCGCCGTGGCAGGGCTCGCCGCCGGTCTGGCGGTCGAAGTAGTCAGCCGCTGGTTGCAGCGTTCTTGATCTTCTCAACCAAGCGGGTTGTCGAATAGCCGTCGACAAACATGAGCGCAACCGCCTGCCCGCCGTAGCTTTTGACGAGTTTGCCCTCCGCCAACGCGTCCATGTCGTAGTCGCCGCCTTTGACGATGATGTCGGGGCGAAGGCGATCGATGATTTGAAGCGGCGTGTCTTCATCGAAAAACGTCACCCAGTCCACGCTTTTGAGTGCGGCAATGACGCCAGCGCGATCAGCTTGCTTATTCAACGGTCGATCCGGCCCTTTGCCCAGGCGTTTGGCTGAAGCGTCGGTGTTGAGCGCGACGACCAAACTGGCCCCCAGCGCCTTGGCTGCCGCCAAATAAGTCACGTGCCCGACGTGAAGGACGTCAAAAACCCCATTGGTGAACACAATCGGACGCTTGAGGGTAAAATATGGATCAAATGAGTCGTTGGTCGCCGGATTCATTGGGTTTGCTGCTATCAAAATAGTATGTCTTCAATTGAGCTGTGGCGGCAAGTGTAAGCCGCGCGAATGGGAATGCCTGCTCGGTGAAAGGCCGGACGCTGCTTCAGCCCACGTGGCGACGAAAACAGCTGATTCGTCTGATCGAAGCATTCC
>JANOPN010000108.1:0-4318 GCA_031421855.1 Comamonadaceae bacterium | reverse complement strand
CATTTGCCATCGCTGGAACGCTGGCCGTCGTGGACCCAATCACCATAGGCAAGACTTTTGCGCCAACCGCCATTCCACCCAACACGACGAGTTTGCTGACCCTCACCGTCACGCGCCGAACAGCCAATGGCGCGCCACCGATCAACGGCATTGGATTCACCGACAACCTCCCTGCGGGGGTGACAGTTGCTAACCCGTCTGCGTTATTCAGCAACTGCGGCGGTACCGCGTCGGCCAATCCGGGGGGCAACACCATCACGCTCAGTGGCGGCTTCATAACCGGGGCATCAACAAGCTGCCTCGTTCGAGCCAGCGTGCTGTCGACTGGCTCTGCGACCAACACCATACCGGTTGGCGGCGTCACCACCACTGAAGGATTCAGCAACCGCGCTTCGGCAACGGCGATTTTGATTGCTGGCGGCACTGCTGCCAACTTTGTTCTCAACAAAGAATTCACACCGTTGTCGATCCGAGGCGGCGAACTGTCGCGGCTTCAACTCATCGTCAACAACAACGCCTCGGGCGCGCAAGCCTTGACATCCTTGTCGCTGTTTGACGTGTTTCCGGCATCGGGCGGTACGGCCGCATTCGTCATTGGCAGTCCTGCATCACCCGCGGTTGCCGGTGCGGGTTGCACGGTCGGCTCTTTTTCATCGGTTATCGGCTCGAATACGTTCGCGATTTTCGGTGCATCGGTTCCGCTTAACCAGACCTGCGCTTACTCAGTCAACGTCACTGGATTCACGACTGGCAGCTTCAACAACCAAGTAACCTCAGGAACGGCGATCTCGGCGCAAGGTGCCACCAACAGCAACACCGCTCAAAAGTCACTAGATGTCAGCTCGGCTTTGACGATCGGCAAATCGTTTAACCCGTCGGTGATTTTTGTAGGCCAATCGTCAACCCTGACGATTGTCATTCTCAACACCACGGCAAACCAACTCACCGGCACATACCCCAGCTTTCTAGATGTCCTACCGGCCAACGTGACCGTCACCGCCGCGCCGTCGACAAACTGCGTCAGTGCAACGGTTGTCGCTTCAATCGGTACGAGGACGATTGCACTCAGCAGCGGCGTTTTTGCGCCGAACTCGTCTTGTAGTGTCTTTGTGCCGGTCAACTCATGGGTAGCAGGGGGGTACACCAACGTGATTCCCGCAGGTTCCGCCACGTTTTCGCGGCCCACCGGCACGGAGACCAATGCAGGCATCGCGTCAGCAGTTTTGGCCGTTATCGCCAAGCCGACCCTCGCCAAGACATTTGCGCCAACATCTATCGCGGCTGGTGGTACGTCGTTGGTGCAAATCACGATCACCAACCCCAACAGTGCAGTTGCCTTCCCCGCAGGCCTGACCGGCATGTCTTTGACTGACACCTTGCCTTCGGGACTCTCTGTTTCTGGCAACCAAGCTTTGGGCGGCAATTGCACTGGTGCAGGATCAGTTTTACTGACCGACGCAGCAACGGTCGTTAACATCGGGCCGCTTGGCGTGGGCGCTGGAGCTAACTGTTTCGTGACCTTTTCCGTCGCATCACCGTCGTCTGGCACGCGGCTCAACACCACCACAGGTGCATCGAGCGACCAAACGGGGACGCCGGGTACCGGCTCAAACGTGGCGACACTCACCACCTTAATCTCGCCGTCAATCACCAAGTCGTTTTCGGTAGGCTCCATTGATCCGGGTCAAACATCGGTGCTTGTCATCACCTTGACAAACCCGAATGCGGTCACGACAACTCTCGCAAGCCCAGCATTCACTGACAATTTTCCCAACATTCCAACACAAATGACACTGACGTCGATCATGGGTACCTCCACCTGCATCGGGTCAACGATCACCAATCAGGCGAATGCTACGCTGGCCCTCGGCGACACCGGTATTCGGCTGAACAATGGGCTGATCGCGCCCAACTCATCGTGCAGCGTATCGGTCGTGGTGACTGCGGGCTCACCGGGCACGTACTCGAACGTGACATCGGTCTTGAACACCACCAACATGGGCGCCAGCACGATGACCGGCGCTTCAAACTTGATCGTGACCCAGCCAACTGCAAACTTAGGCGTGACAAAAACCAATGGCGTGAGCGCGCTCGATGCGGGCACCAGCACCACATACACGCTCACTGTTGCCAATTTTGGGCCATCAGCAGCCAACGACTCCGTTTTGACCGATACCCCGACTGCCGGCCTGAACTGCTCGGTCGTCACCTGCGCAGCAGCCACTGGCGGGGCCGTTTGCCCAAGCGTTGGTGTGGCACCTTTTCAGCTATCGGTCGAGAATATGTTGGTCAATGGCGTGCGATTACCTACATTTCCGGCAGGCGGGCAGCTGGTTTTCACCTTGAGCTGTGGGGTCACAGCGACCGGTCGGTAGCGCGGGTTTGCTGTCTAGAGTCACCGATCGGCGACGCATCATGGGACAATGCGCCCATGAATGTTGTGTATGAAGATTCCGGAAAACTATTAGCTGGTCGCCTCTTTTCCGAGGCCGATTCGAGCGTTCAAATCGAGCTCGACACGGGCAAGCGAATCAAAGTCAAATCGGCCAACGTGTTGTTGCGTTTTGCAACCCCCGAGCCACTCGCCATGTTGCACGGCGCGCAAACGGCATCCGACACCATTGACCTGTCGTTGGCGTGGGAGTTTGCGCCCGAAGACGTTTTTGGATTCAGCTCGCTCGCCCTCGAATACTTTGGCATTTCTTGCTCTGCGATGGATCAAGTGGGCATGCTCTTGGCTTTGCACGGTGCACCCCACTACTTTCGGCGCAATGGCAAAGGTCAGTTTCGCAAGGCAGATGCCCAGACGTTGGCGCTGGCACTGGCTGCAATCGATCGCAAGAAACAAGTCGCGGCCCAAATCGAGACTTGGACTGCAGAGCTGGTAGGTGGCATTTGCCCCACTTCGGTTCGAGAGCAACTCTTCAAGATTTTGTTCAAGCCGGATAAAAACGCAGCTGAGTACAAAGCAGTCGCAGCTGCGGCGAGGCAGGCTCAAGTCGGCGTGTTGCCACTTTTGCGCGAAGCGGGTGCGATTGCTTCAGAGTACGAATTTCACTGGCAGCGATTTTTGTTCGAGCACTTTCCCAAGGGGATCGGATTCGCGCCAGAACCATGCAAGCTGTTTGATTCAAGTGAACTGACGGTTGGTACAGCACAGGCCTTCTCGATTGACGACTCACAGACCACCGAGATCGACGATGCATTGTCAGTCAGCGGACTGGGTACCGGTCTAGTTACCCTCGGCATCCACATTGCTGCGCCCGCGCTCGGCATCGCGCCTGGCGACGCAATCGATGCACAAGCACGCAATCGCCTGTCGACCGTGTACATGCCAGGCAACAAAATCACGATGCTGCCCGACGATTTGGTCAATCAATTCAGCCTCAAAGCCGGGCAAATTTGCCCAACCGTCTCGCTTTATGTGTCAATTGACGAAGCGAGCTTACAAGTTACCGCGACCGAAACCCGAGTCGAGCGAACCTCGATTTCTCACAACCTGCGACACGATCAACTGGGCGAAATCGTCACGCCGGGTTGGCTTGCGCAGCCTTCATCTGACGCGACCGAAGTGTTCGGACTTCACAGCGAGCTCGCTTTTTTGCATCGTTTCGCCTTGGCGCGCAAACAACAACGCGAACTGGTGCGCGGCAAGCCAGAGAACTTCAATCGCCCTGACTTCAATTTCCGATTGGAGCCATCAACGTCCGACAACATCGCAGGAGATGAGGCAGTCGTCATCAGCCAACGCGCTCGCGGCGAGCCGCTAGACCTCATCGTTGCCGAATGCATGATCGTGGCCAACCACCAATGGGGGGCGCACTTGAACGACTTGGGCATCCCCGGCATCTACCGCAGCCAAGCCAGCTTGGCACCCGGCATCAAGGTGCGAATGGGCACCCGCGCGCAACCGCACGCGGGCATCGGCGTCCCGTGCTACGCGTGGAGCACTTCGCCATTGCGCCGATACACGGACTTGGTCAACCAATGGCAAATCATTGCTGCCGTTCGGCACGGTCAGACGGCGGCGTTGGCAGCGCCATTCAAACCCAAGGACGCGCAACTTCTCGGGATCATTGGCGCGTTTGACGCGACCTACGCCAGCTACAACGCATTTCAAACCGGTATGGAGCGCTACTGGACTCTTCAGCACCTGATCCAACAAAAAATCACATCGTTACCCGTGAGCGTGATCAAAGACCAGCCCGATGTTTTGGTGCGGGCAAGTGAGCTGCCGCTTGTGTTCAAGCTGCCAGCGACTCGTGGGCTCGCGCGCGGCCAGCAACTCAGAGTCGGCATTCATGGCGTTGATTTGCTG
>JANOPN010000107.1:0-26533 GCA_031421855.1 Comamonadaceae bacterium | reverse complement strand
CGCGTGAGCCAGCAAATGCAGCACCTCTGCAGCCACGCTGGCATCCATTGAGTCAGCCGCGACGCGCGCACGCACATGCGCCTCGCGCTGCGACGCATCCAGCGCCATCGCTTCGTCAAACAGGGTCTTGACGGCCTGCCAATTCGACGACTTGTTTTCTAAAGTGCTCATAGCCCACAATGCTACCCATGTCTTTGCCGTTGATACGACCTGATTTGCCTGCGGTGTTGCCCACAGCCGACGACTTGGCTTTGCGTGACGAGGTGACGCAGTGGTTGCGTGGCATGGACGTGCCAGCCGACGCCGGCGCAGCGTTATTTGAGCGCTTGTACGGCGAGATCAAGCGAGCCGCGAGGTCGCAGTTGCGGCGCGAGCGCTCCGATCACACCTTGTCTGCCACGGCTTTGTCGCACGAGGCGTGGCTGCGCATGGCCGAGCAAAGCCGCACGCAGTGGCAAAGTCGGGGGCAATTTTTGGCTGTGACTGCGACCATGATGCGGCGAATTTTGGTTAACCACGAAGTGGCGCGGCGCACGCAAAAGCGCGAAGCAGAGCTGGTTCCGCTGACTTTAAGCGGGTTGGCCGTGGCTGACGTGGGTCCGGACGACGACGTGGTGGCCATCCACGAGGCGCTGACCGCGTTTGAGCTCATTGACCCGCGCGCCGCTAAAGTGGTTGAGTTGCGCTTCTTTGGCGGGCTTGAGAATGATGAAGTCGCTGAGGTGATGGCGATCTCTTTGGCCACAGTTAAGCGCGACTGGACGCTGGCCAAGGCCTGGCTCAAGCGAGAATTGGGCAACGCGCCACCGCATCAGCCCTCGCAATGATCTTCAAACACAGCTTTACCCCCGTCAACAACGCCCGACTGGCCAACCTTTGCGGCGCGCTGGATGAGCATTTGCGGCGCATTGAGACCGAATTGGGTGTGCGCATCAATCGGCGAAGCGGCAGCTTTAAGGTTGAAGGCCCCAAGGTCAACGGCCAGCGCGCGCTTGAATTATTGCAAGCGATGTATGAACAAGCCGCCAAACCCATTGGTGCAGACAAGGTTCAGCTGATGTTGGCGGGTGACGCGGGTTTTGAGGTCGATCCGGATCAAGTGTTACTCACCCGCAAGGCCGATCTCAAGCCGCGCACACCCAACCAAGCTGTCTATTTGGACAACATCGCGGCGCACGACGTGTGTTTTGGTGTGGGCCCGGCGGGGACAGGCAAAACCTATTTGGCGGTGGCGTGTGCGGTCGATGCGTTAGAGAGAAGCAGCGTGCAGCGAATCATCTTGACCCGCCCCACGGTCGAGGCGGGCGAGCGACTTGGCTTCTTACCGGGCGACTTGACTCAAAAGATCGACCCGTATTTGCGCCCCCTATACGATGCGCTGAACGATCTCATGGGTGCAGAGCGGGTGCAAAAGGCACTTGAGCGCCAGCAAATCGAGATCGCGCCATTGGGTTTCATGAGGGGGCGCACGCTGAATCACGCCTTTGTGATCTTGGACGAGGCCCAAAACACCACACCTGAGCAAATGAAGATGTTTTTGACCCGCATTGGTTTTGGCAGCAAGGCGGTGGTCACTGGCGACCCGAGCCAGATTGACTTACCGCGCGGCTCAATGAGTGGCTTGATCGATGCCGAGATGGTGCTGCGACGAGTCGAGGGTTTGAGTTTCACCCGGCTCACGAGCGCCGACATCGTGCGACACCCCTTGGTGGGCCGAATCGTGGACGCCTACGACGGCGCTCGCCCTCGCCAATTGGTGGCGTTAGACAGCTTCAGCGACGGCCCCGTATCCCGACGCAAGCGTTGATTGTCAATACTAATTTGATAGCAGTAAACCCAATAGATACTGAGACCAAGTGCCAATATGCCCATAAAAATGAGTTTTCAGAACGTCAGCGGGGCTGACGGCGTGCCCAAAGCACCCACCGTTCGCAAATGGGTCGCGTTTGCGTGCGAGGGTGCCGCCGAAATCAACGTGCGCGTTGTTGACGAGGCCGAGGGTCAAACCCTGAACCGCGCCTATCGTGGCAAAGATTACGCGACCAATGTGCTCACCTTTGACTACGCGCTTGAGCCCATCGTGTTGGCCGATGTCGTGTTGTGCGCCCCCGTGGTTGAGCGCGAGGCGCTTGAGCAGGGCAAGCCTTTGGTTGCGCACTATGCCCATTTGGTGGTGCATGGCTGCCTGCACGCGCAGGGCTATGACCACGAAACCAATTTACGAGACGCCCATGAAATGGAGGCGCTCGAGGTGCTGCTGCTGGGTGCATTGGGGTTTGACAACCCGTACGAGTGAGCTTAAGCAGGCAGCAACGCCCAAAGCGGCACAGCCTCGATGCGCTCGCCTAGTGCGTAGCGGTGGATGCCCGGATAGACGACATAGAGCGCATCGAGCTTGAGATCGGATAGGGCCACCCGCATGCTGCGGGTGATGTGTGGCGCATCGGCACGCTTGAACTCAACGCCGATTCGTTGCCCGCCGTGAAACATGAGTAAATCCAGCTCGGCCCCTTGGTGTGTGGCCCAAAAATAGGCTTGGTCGGGCTTGGCAATTCGCAGCACTTGCTCCAGTGCAAACCCCTCCCAGCTCGCGCCACTCAATGGGTGGGTCGACAACTGAGCCAAAGTCTTGATGCCCATGAGTGCATGCAGCAAACCCGTGTCGCGAAAATACAGTTTGGGTGCCTTGACCTGGCGCTTGCCCAAGTTTTCAAACCAGGGCTGCAATTGGCGCACCATGAATGTTTGGGTCAAATAGTCCAAATATCGGCGCACCGTGGTCTCAGACACGCCCATTGAGCGGGCAGGCTCCGCCGCATTCCAGACTTGACCGTGGTAGTGCGCGAGCATCATCCAAAAGCGCAGCATGGTGGGTGCCGCGACGTTGAAGCCGAGCTGCGGCAAGTCGTTGCTGATGTAGCGCTGAATGGCATCCATGCGCCAAGTGGCGCTTGTGTTGTCATCGGTTGGTAAGAAAGCGCCTGGAAACCCGCCGCGCAACCACAAGTGGTTGACCATGCCAGCGTCGGCGCCTACCTCGGATACATCAAAGCCACTGACCTCCAGCGTCACTGCGCGCCCCAGTAATGACTCGCTTTTGTGCATCACCCGGGGCGAGGCGCTGCCCAGCAGCAGGTACTGGCCGTTGGTGTGGATGTGGCTGGGTCGATCAATCAAGACGCGCAACGACTCCAGCAAATTGGGGTGGTGTTGTACCTCGTCGATCACGACCAAGCCCTGCAAGGCTGACAAACTGGTGATGGGTTGATTCAGGCGCGCGCGCGAGACCGGGTCTTCGAGGTCAAAATAGTTGGGTGAGTCGGGTGCTAAAAACTCACGAGCTAGGGTCGTTTTGCCAACCTGCCGTGGCCCAACCAACTCAACCGCCCGAAATGATTGCAGCAGGTTTGCCAATTCATGTTTCAGTGCTATTCGGTCTACCATCCCACCATGATAGAGTATTTACCATGAAATTCCAACATGCTAAGTGGGAATTTCATGGAAAATAACGAGAAGCCCCGGTTACCGCTCATCAAAACTGACTTCAAGCTGCGCAGACGTTGGACAGGCCTGGCACGTCAAGACGTAGCCTTGGGCGATTTCGCCGGGTTCCAGGGTGAAGTTGCGGCGCATCTCGACGGCGCCTTCAAGCACCTTGGCGCGGCAGGTGCAGCACACGCCGGCTTTGCAGCTGTAGGGCAAGTCCAGGCCGGCGGCTAAAGCGGCGTCGAGCACGGTCTCATCCGCGCCGAGGCTCAAGGTGTGCCGCACACCGTCCAGCACGAGTTTGAGGCTTGTATTTGCGGCATTTTGATGCTTGGTCACCGAATCTATTGGGTTCGTTGCTATTGTTTTTGATGATCTTTCAATCACACCAAATCGCTCGCTGTGGGTGGCTTCAGGTGCCAAGCCTGCTGCCAACAAGGCATCATGGCCGGCGTTGATCACGCCCTCGGGCCCACAGATGAAGGCTTCGTCAATGTGGCTCACATCAACCCATTTGCTCAGCAACTCGCTCAGCTTGGCGGCGTCAAGTCGGCCATTGAACAAGGGGGTTTCGACGTGCTGGCGTGACAGCACATTGATCCAACTCAGGCGCGCAGGGAACTGGTCTTTGAGGTCTTGCAGCGCCTCATGAAACATGATCGTGTTGATGCTTTGGTTGCCGTAGATCAGTTGCGCATGGCTGTTGGGGTCGCTGGCCAAAGTGGAGCGCAAAATTGACATGACAGGCGTGATGCCCGAACCGGCGGCGATGAACAAGCGCCTTTTGACGGCTTGGTTGGCATCGATTTTTGAGGTGAAGCGCCCGTCTGGCGGCATCACATCCAACTCATCACCCGGCTGCAGACCCTGCGCCCACGTCGAAAATGCACCGCCCTCGACCCGCTTGATGCCCACGGTGAGCTCTTGCCGCGATTCAAAATCTTGGATGCTGGAGCAAATGCTGTAGCTGCGTCGCACAAACTCGCCGTCAATTGCGGCCTTGAGTGTGATGAATTGACCCGGCTTGAAGCCAAAGGTGTCACGCAAGTCGGGTGGAATGGCCAGCGTGACAAGTCTCGCATCGGCCGCATCAACTTGCACGGATTTAACAAACAAGGTGGAGAAGCTGGCGATCATGGGGTGGTTTGTAGGTGGGGTCAGTACGGCTTGAAATGATCAAAGGGCTCGCGGCAGTTTAAGCAACGCAGTTGCGACTTGCAGGCGGTCGAGCCGAAGAACGAAACCTCGACTGTGTCTGGGCTGTCGCAACGGGGGCACAAAATGACGTTTACAGAGGCAAAACTGCCCTTGGTCACCGAATCTATTGCGTTTGTTGCTACTGAAATAAGAGCGTCTGTGCTGCTGGCTTGCTCATCTGGCGGGCGGCGAAGCAGCGCAATTGGGCTTGCACCCGTACCCGTAACGTGGCCTGGTGGGGCGATGCCGTAAGCCTTTAGCTTGTCTTTTGCCACTTGGGTGAGCCAGTCGGTTGTCCAAGCGGGCGTGAGCACGGTTCGCACTCGGGCGGGGATGTCGTGGTCGTCGAGTTCGGCCAAGATGTCGTCTTTGATTTGCTCAATCGCGGGGCAGGCGCTGTAGGTGGGCGTGATGGTGACCTCGATCACGAACCCCGCACCAAACGGCACCGCTTGCACATCACGCAAGACGCCCAACTCCTCAATGTTGATCACCGGAATCTCGGGGTCGGGTATCGCGGCGGCCAGAACTCGGGCGCGCGCGGTGATGCGCGCGAGCTCGTCTGTGGTCTCGGTGTGCATCGCTACCAAACGCCTTGCGGGTGGGCGCGAGCCAAGCTTTGCATTTCGGCGAGCAAGGGACTCAAGTGAACCGAGGCCACGCCGGCTTTGCCGCGCGGCACATGGCCGCTGTCGCTGGGGCGGGTCAAGGTGGCCTCGCGCAGGGCTTCATTCACGACCACATCCCATGCTGCGCGAATGTGGCTCGAGTCGACTCCAACGCCGGGCTCAACGGCGCGCTCGATGTCGCTCAGCGTCCAAAACTCCAGCGAGTACGGCCACAGGTGCTCAAGTGCGCTTTGGGCGCGGCGGTGCGACTCAGCCGTGCCGTCGCCTAGTCGAAGCAACCAGTCACGGCTGGTGCGCAGGTGGTAGCGCAACTCTTTGACGCTTTTGGCGGCGATGGCGGCTAAGCCCGCGTCGCGGCTGCGTTGCAACTCGTGCCAAACCAAGAGCATGTAGGCGCTGTACAAAAAATTGCGCACGGTCGTCGTGGCAAAGTCGCGCTCGTGGTGGGCCGTCACGGCAAGCAGGCCCTCTAAGCTGTCAAAGTGAGGCAACTCCAGCAAAGTGAGGTTGCGAAACGCGCTGGCTTCGCGAAAATACGCGTAGTCATCTTCGTTGGCGCTGCCGCCTTCGATGGCTGCGGCGCGCTGATACAGCAGCCGCGCCTGGCCAATCAAGTCCAAACTGGTATTGGCCTGAGCGATGTCTTCTTCGAGTGTCGGGCCGTTTGAGCACCATTCGGCGTTGCGCTGCCCCAAAACCAAGGCGTTGTCGGCCAACTGCAAAACATAGGCCAGCAGGGTCGACTGGCTCACATGTGCCCCACTTCGGGTGCGATCTCGTAAAACGTGGGGTGGCGGTAGATTTTGTCTGCCATCGGCTCAAACATCTCGGCCTTGTCGTCGCTTTGGCTGGCCGTGATGTCCTTTGACGCGACGACCCACAAGCTAACACCCTCCTGGCGGCGCGTGTACACGTCGCGGGCCAACATCAGTGCTTGTGTGGCATCTGCCGCGTGCAAACTGCCGCAGTGCTTGTGCTCCAAACCTTGTTTGGATCGGATGAAGACCTCAAACAGGGGCAACTCGGTGCTCATGCGGCCAACTCACTTGGTTTGGCCTTTTTAGCTGCGTAGGCAATGGCTGCATCGCGCACCCATTGGCCTTGCGCGTGCGCCTTTTTGTGGGTGGCGAGGCGTTCTTTGTTGCATGGCCCGTTGCCGCCGACGACTTGCCAAAACTCTTGCCAGTCGATCGCGCCAAAGTCATGGGCCTGTTTGGCGTCGTTCCAAACCAAAGCAGGGTCGGGCAGGGTGACACCGAGCACGGCCGCTTGGGGCACCGTGGCATCTACAAACTTTTGGCGCAACTCATCGTTTGACAAGCGCTTGATGCCGTAGCGTTTGCCCTGGGCGCTGTTGGGGCTTTCGGCGTCGGGCGGGCCAAACATCGCCAAAACCGGCCACCACCAGCGGTTAACCGCGTCTTGAACCATGGCGCGTTGTTCGGCCGTGCCGCGCATCATCGTCGTGAGGTTCTCGAAACCTTGGCGTTGGTGGAAGCTTTCTTCTTTGCAAATGCGAATCATCGCGCGCGCATAGGGCCCGTAGCTGCAGCGGCAAATGGGCACTTGGTTCATGATGGCTGCGCCGTCGACGAGCCAGCCCACGACACCCACGTCGGCCCATGTCAGGGTGGGGTAGTTGAAGATTGAGCTGTATTTCGCTTTGCCCGCGTGCAACGCAGCCACCATTTCATCGCGGCTCGTGCCCAAAGTCTCGGCGGCGCTGTACAAATACAGGCCATGCCCAGCTTCGTCTTGCACCTTGGCCAGCAAAATGGCTTTGCGTTTAAGCGACGGCGCACGCGAGATCCAATTGCCCTCGGGCTGCATGCCGATGATTTCGCTGTGCGCGTGCTGGCTGATTTGGCGAATGAGGGTCTTGCGATACGCGCTGGGCATCCAGTCTTGCGGCTCGATTTTGGCCTCGTTGTCGAGCTTGGACTCAAACCGCGCAAGCAGCGCGGACTCGTCGCCAAGCGCTGACTGAACCAATCGCAAAGCAGCGACCGGCTCGTCGGCCGTTGACGGTAGATCCAATGATTGCGTGTACATCCAAGGCTCCAAAGCGCTGAAAGCCGCGCCGAAGTCGCAGTGTATCGAATTAACCGACGCTTGGGTCGATTAATTTCTGATCGCGCAATCTACTTCTAAAAATATAGCAACGAGCCCAATGAATCCGGAGACCAATGGCCTATTTCAATCGAAAAAACCCTTTTCTAGCGCAAAAACTGCCACAAGCCCGCAACGCCCCCAAGACTCATGGCGGCCAAGGTCATGGACATGCCTGCCAAGCGCGCCCAATGAGCACCCCTGGCCAACAAGCCGACCGCGTGAAGCAGGCGGCCCGCAACCAAGAGCGCGCCGATTCCCCAAATCCAAGTGCTTGGCCCGCCAGCCATTTCAAGCAAACTCATCAGCAGCAAGACCATTGGCACGGTTTCGACAACGTTGCCGTGCGCTCGAATGCGCCGAATCAGCGTTTGATCGCCGCCGTCGAGCAGGTTAACCCTGGCTTTGAGGCGGCGCGCGACCACGAGCGCCGTCAACCCGGTTTGCAGCAAGGCGCACAAACCGACGAACAGCAGGCTGATGTGTGGCAGTGTGGTTGCGTTCATCGGGTGGTCCAAGCTCGGTCAGCAATCATGTTCAAACTCAATTCCTCAGTGGGCAAGGGCGGCGCTTTTCTCGGCGGCTGCTTTGAGCCCTTGCATGGCGTGCGGTAGCGTTTTGCGCATGCCCGAGCCGATTAAGCGACCAAACACGGGGGCGAGCCAGCCTTCAAAGACCACGCGATGCGTCGCGTGGGTGCCCTGGCCATGGGGCACCAGCTCGTGTTCAAAGCGCATGATGCACAGGGGCAGCTTGCACTGGGCCGTAAAACCCTTGTTGCGCACGACGTAGGTGAATGCGATTTCGGATTTAGGGCCGCCGTTTGGCACGATGACCCCGCGCGCTCCGGAGTTGAATGGGCCTTCGATTGATGCGGACTTCACATCCCCATCCCAGGTGGGCCAATTGGCAACATCGGCGTACAGGGCAAAGACCGCTGAAGCGGGGGCGTTGATCTCGATGGTGGCTTCGAATTGCATGGTAACTCCTGGTAAGAATGGACTGACTGGATGAACAAGCCTTTACTGTATGAAAAGGTCGTACACGGCACAACATGGGTAATGCTTCATTCAATGCACATAAAAAATTTGCAATCGCGCAAATTTGGCGAGCATCGGGTTAGCATGGGTCATGCAAACCTTTCGTGGCATCTTGAACTTCAGCCGCGCGGCTGAGTTGGGCAGCTTTGCCGGCGCGGCGCGCGAGTTGGGCA
The DNA here is from genome assembly GCA_031421855.1 of Comamonadaceae bacterium. Classification (GTDB taxonomy): domain Bacteria; phylum Pseudomonadota; class Gammaproteobacteria; order Burkholderiales; family Burkholderiaceae_C; genus JAAFHN01. The sequence goes on along the minus strand of JANOPN010000107.1, from coordinate 17,899 downwards.
TCTCGGCCGTGGCCGTGAGTCAAAACATCAGCCGTTTGGAGTCGGCGCTGGGTGTGCGCCTGTTTGCTCGCAGCACCCGTGCGTTGCAGCTCACCAGCGAGGGTCAAGCGTTCTTGGAGGAATGCATTGGCCCGCTGGCCATGCTCGATGCAGCTTGTAAAAACGTCACCACCGATGTGCAGCGTGCGTCGGGCCGGGTGCGGGCGACGATCGTGTCGCCGGTCGCGTTTTTGTATTTGATCCCGTTGCTACCGCAATTCACCGCACGGTACCCCGACATTCAGCTGGAGTTGGAGCTCAGCGAGGACTCGGTGCAGCTGATTCCGAAGCGCTTTGACGTCGGTGTGCGCATCGGTGCGCTCAACGACGCGGCCTACGTCGCAAGGCCGCTTGGGCCCCTTCGGTTGCCATTGTGTGCGTCATCCGACTACCTCAAAGCCAAGGGCGTACCGCAGTCCCTCGACGACTTGTCGCAACACCGAATGTTGTGTCACCAAATCACCGGGCGCGAGCAAGCCACACCGTTTTTTGTGCAAGCCGACAGCGACGGCGAGCGCAGCTTGCGCATGCTGCAGCTGCCGGGGCACTTTGTCTGCAACGATTTCAGGGCGCTGCATCAGGCCTGCATTGACGATATTGGCATTGCCCAGTTGCCGCAGCCAATGGTCTTGAACGACCTAAAAACCGGGCGACTCAAAACCGTGTTGCCCGAGCACTTGTTTGATGGGCTTCAGCTGTTCATCCACTACCCCAGCCGCAAACAGTTGCCGCTGCGGGTGCGGGTATTCGTCGATTTTTGCATCGAACACTTTGGCGGGCACGCGGACCTGAAGGCTGATATTTCTGGCTACTGCGCCTGAGTCAATGCGGCTTTAACTACCCGCCAGACTCGACAACGAATCCGGCTCCTCTGCCCTTTGACAGCAATGCCTTGACCAAAGGCAGCGCGAGAGACAGCTTGTCTTTGAGGGTGTGCGGCGGGTTGATCACGAAAATGCCGCTGGCGCTCAAACCCGGATGTTCTTTGGGGCCGACTTTTACGCTGCGGCCAACGTTGAGAGTGGCGTGCAGCCAAGGCTTGCCCGCAGCGGTCGCGATGGTTTTGAGCTTGCGCGGCAGGCCGTGGGCCTCGGGCCGGGCAATGACCGGATACCAAATGAAATAACAGCCCGTGGGCAACTTTTTAAGCGCCGCTTCGACCGTTTGCGCAACTTGGGCGTAGTCGTGTTTGATCTCATAACTGGGATCAATCAACACCAAACCACGCCTTGAGCCGCGCTCCCCGGCCGCAGGCGGCCACATTTTGACCAAGCCCTCAAAACCGTCGTCGCGCTTGAGGGTCATGCCGGCGCCCTCGGTGTTGGCGTTGTCGACTAACTTTTGCAGCAAACGGCCATCGGTCGGGTGCAGCTCAAACAACACCATTTTGTCGTGTGCGCGCAGGGCGTAGCGCACCAGCGACGGCGAGCCCGGGTAGGTGCGAATCTGGCCTTTGGCCAAATTTTGCGGCAAATTGAAGCTGCCAAGCGCGGTCAAGTAGTCAGCCAAAAGCTCGGGGCAATCGAGTCCATCTGCTATTGATTTAAGAGCACTCGAATCAATGGATTTGGCGACCACAGGCGGATTTACCGTCAAATCGAAGCTTTGAGCGAGCATTTGGATGCCGTCGCTGGCCTCCGAGCTCGTTCGGGCCTCGTCGCCGTCAAGCCGATACATGCCGGCACCGGCATGGGTGTCAACCACCGTCAGCGAAGCCTCCTTCAAGGTCAGGTGGCGAATGACGGCCAACAACGCCATGTGTTTGAGCACATCGGCGTGGTTGCCCGCATGAAAGGCGTGTCTGTAGCTGAACATGGGTTGATTGTGGGGCTTGTCACACGTGAGGTTCAGATGCGGGCCGGTGGATCGTCATCAATGGTGGCGCGCCACACGGGCTTGCGCGGAATCACTTGTGTGAATAAAATCTATTTTTACATCAAATTCACCAATCAGTTCATCCCCCTTGCCCCATGTCTAGTCTCGTTCAATCGGTACTCGTGTGAACAAGCTTCGCAGCTTGTTTTCAGGGGGCTCTGCGTCAGCAAGATCCGCTTCGACGGGCTTTGATGTCGCGTCGTCGATGTGGGGGCGTTCGTCCGAAACGCCATCCCATTCGAGCGCGCCACCCGGGATATCGCGGTCGAGCGACCCGCTGCGGGTTGCGCAAAACGGCGGATGGTCTGCGGCGGTTGAGCAAGCGTTCTCGCTGATCGCGGTTCGGCGTGAGCGGATGACCAAGCACGAACAACTTGTCGCGGCCGTGGGCGGTGAGTTGTGGCAAGCGCGAAATCACAAGCGTGGGCGCTCCATTCATGTGCTGGCCAACCACACCCTCTTGGCCGTGCTTGACACCGAGTCCTTGACGGTCGCCGTTCGCCCCAGTGCCCTCTTTGAGCCCAAGCCCGTCGAGTTGGGGTTGATTCGAGCCATGAGCATGCCCGAAGGCGCGGGGCGCCCACCGGCGGGTTTTGCGATCATGTCGTTGTGGGATGTGCTGTGGCGGTTTGGAATCGTCGAACCCAAGGCCTTGCTAGAGGTACCCAACGATTTTGGCAAACGCGCACTTCATTTGCGCCGCATGCCCAAGCTGAGCCCTGGGGTTTTGCAAGTCCGGCACGCCTTGCTGTTGCGCGTATTGACACAATCCGATGAGACGTTTGAGGAGTTGTCGCACAAGGTGCCAACACCGCCCGACGAGCTGTGCCACGACCTCGCGGCGTTGTACCTTACGCGGGCCATCGCCTAAATCCAATCATCTCGAAAAGATTTGTATAATGGAAGGCTTCGCAGCGTTTTCTGACCCCGCGGCGAAGGGTGTACTCACCTAGACGCCTGTCTAGGTGCCGCGCTAACCCCGTCTAAGAGATCCCCAACAAGAAGGGAGCCCGACCACGGAAAAGGGCCAACATCACTCGAAACCAGTTTGAAAGCAATTTCATGAAAACATTCAGCGCAAAACCCGCTGATGTGACGCACGAGTGGTTTGTGATTGACGCCACCAATATGGTGCTCGGAAGACTTGCCAGCGAAGCAGCTCTCCGGTTACGCGGCAAACACAAAGCCATTTACACGCCTCACGTCGACACCGGCGACTACATTGTCGTCATCAACGCCGAAAAAATCCGCGTCACGGGCTCCAAGCCTTTGGACAAGGTTTATTACCGCCACACCGGGTATCCTGGCGGCATTCGCGCGATCAACTTCCGCGACATGCAAGCCAAACATCCCGGTCGTGCGCTTGAGAAGGCCGTCAAGGGCATGTTGCCCAAAGGTCCTTTGGGCTACGCGATGATCAAAAAACTCAAGGTTTACGCGGGCGCTGTGCACCCGCATTCAGCCCAGGAGCCCAAAGTGTTGGATCTCTCAAGGAGCGCTGCATGATCGGTGACTGGAACAATGGCACGGGTCGTCGCAAATCAAGCGTCGCACGTGTTTTCATCAAAAAAGGCAGTGGCAAAATCACTGTCAACGGCAAAGATGTCGTGGCGTACTTCGGTCGCCAAACGTCGATCATGATCGTCAAGCAGCCCTTGGTGCTGACCAACCACGTTGAGACTTTTGACATCCAAGTCAATGTCCACGGCGGCGGTGAGTCGGGCCAAGCCGGTGCCGTTCGCCACGGCATCACGCGCGCTTTGATCGACTACGACGCAATGCTCAAGCCTGATTTGAGCCGCGCTGGCTTTGTCACGCGCGACGCGCGTGAAGTTGAGCGTAAAAAGGTCGGTTTGCGTTCGGCTCGCCGTCGCAAACAGTTCTCCAAGCGCTAATCGCCCCCGCATTGATCGACATCGCAGGTGGTTTTGGCCGCTTGCTTTTGTTCGCTATCATTCAAAACCGCCTGCATGCAAGTGCCGGCGGTTTTTTTGCTTTGTTTTGACTAGGTTGTCCACAACGCCAGGTTTTACCCCGAATGAGATTTCGACTGCTTCGCCGCCGCCTCACCATCAGCGCACCGCGCATGGCCATCAGCTCGGCTGCGCCATGGCCGCTTCGCTGGGCAATCACGGCGGTTGCGCTTGGGTTTTCGGCTGCGATTGGTTTGTGGGCGTTTGAGCTCGGCAAAAATCTCGCGGGGCTCGATGGTGGCGCGCAACAAGAATTGGTCAAGTTGCGGGCCGAAGTTGGCAAATTGCGTGATGAGCGCGACTCCGCACAGTCGGTTGCGAATACATCGGGCACCTTGATCGCGGCTGAAAAGGCTGCCCAAGAACGATTTTTGTCGCAGTCCAAACAGTTAGAGGCCGAAAACCGCCGCTTGCGTGAAGACTTGGGCTTTTACGAACGGCTGCTGCCTACCGGCAACGGCGACGGCTTGTCGATCCGCGCCTTGCAGTTCGAGACCTTGGGTAATAACGCGTTTAAGTGGCAGGTGCTGTTGATGCAGCCAGGTAAAAACGCCCCCGAATTCAATGGCAAGTTGGAAATCACCGTGTCTGGCACCTTGGCAGGCAAGCCGTGGAGCATGGGCCTGCCCTCGGGTGCAATGGCGGTGAGTTTGCGGCAGTCGAGGCGTTACGAAGGCGTGATTGACTTGCCCACCGGCGTTCAGCCCAGATCGGCCTCCGCGCGGCTCACCGAGGGCAGCAACACGCGAGCGACCCAGACCGTCAAGCTGTAAAATCAAATCAGGGTTACGCAAAACCGCCCCAGCTGCATTGCAGCTCCTAGCCGCGCTGTTCGCGCTGTCGTCGTCGCTGTGCCTTGCTGGGACAATTTTGCGTAAGTCCTACAAATATCTAACGAGGTGACATCATGTTCGGCAAAAAGAAACAACCGCCCATCAAAAGCTTGATCGCGGAGGGCACATTGATCAAAGGCAACCTCGCTTTTAACGATGGTTTGCGCATCGATGGCCGAATTGAGGGCGATTTGGTTGCGGCCGAGGGCGCTGCAAGTTTGCTCGTCGTGAGCGAGACCGCTCACATCACTGGCTCGATCACAGCGGGCCACGTCATCATCAATGGCCGGGTCGATGGCCCGGTCTTCGCGACCGAGTTGTTGGAGCTTCAGCCCAAAGCCCAAATTCATGGCGACGTGCAATACCGCGCGCTTGAAATGCACCAAGGTGCCGTCATCTCAGGTCAGTTGAAGCCTTTTGATGCGGTCGTTGTCGATGACAAGCCGGTGTTGAAGCTAGCCGCCAACAACGGTTGAGCTTGCGCTTGCTCCGTTAGAAGCCCTATTCAAGCGCAATCCCGACAGCAGCACTACACTATTGATAGTTTAAACATAGACCGGGGGTGTCCAGCCCCGCGATTGGAGTATTTGATGAGCGCATCCGCATTGGCCACCGTGGCACCCGAGCAAATTTCAGCCGCGGACGAGCCGCCGATTCCGTTGATCTTCACCGACAGCGCAGCCACAAAAGTAGCTGACCTGGTCGCTGAAGAGGGCAACCCCGACCTCAAATTGCGCGTCTTTGTGCAAGGTGGCGGCTGTTCAGGCTTCAGTTATGGCTTCACTTTTGATGAAATCGTCAACGACGACGACACGGTGATGACCAAAAATGGTGTGTCATTGTTGATTGACAGCATGAGCTATCAGTATTTGGTCGGTGCCGAGATCGACTACAAAGAGGACTTGCAAGGCGCGCAGTTTGTGATCAAAAACCCCAACGCCACGACGACCTGCGGCTGCGGATCATCCTTCTCAGTCTGACGACTTCTTAAGCCACTCAAAAGCCTTGAAATCGAGAGATTTCGAGGCTTTTTGACTTGTGGTCTCCGGATTCATTGGGTTTGATGCTACCAAAAACGTAGCGTTGCCAAACTCAGATCACGCGCTTACGCAGCTGCGTGGCAACGACCTCAGCCGCCAGCACGACGGCAAAAATCACGACCAACACCAAAGCAACTCGGTCCCACTCGAACACGTCGATTGCGGCATTGAGCACCATGCCGATACCGCCCGCGCCGACTAAGCCCAATACCGCTGATTCACGCACATTGATGTCCCAACGAAAAAGCGCGATGCCGACAAAGGCTGGCTTCACTTGGGGCCAGTAGCCATACAAAATGCGGCTGCTCCAGCCTGCGCCAGCGGCAGTCAGGGCTTCGATGCTGCCTTTCGAGCTTTCCTCCAAGGCTTCGCTGAGCATTTTGCCAATGAAGCCAATTGAGTGAAACGCGATGGCGCACGTGCCAGCCAGCGCGCCGGGGCCAAACATGGCCACGAAGAACAGCGCCCAAAGCAAGGTGCTGATGCTGCGGGTTGCGACCAAAATGAAGCGCGCAACAGCGTTGAGCCAGCCAATCTTGTTGATGTTGCGCGCGGCCAAAAAGCCAATCGGTGTGGCGAGCAACAAGCCCAGCGCCGTCGATAGAAACGCAATCGCAAGCGAGTCCATCAACGCTTGATGCACGGTTTGCGCACCCGTGTTTTGGGGGATGTAGTAGAACTTCCACTCGATTGGCCACATGCGGGTGAACAAGTCTTTCATTTGCACATGCGCATCGGCCAAGAACTCGGGCACGATGTTGATGGCTTTGAATGACACCGCAATGGCGATCAAGCAGCACGCATACACGGCAAACCGCTGCATGCGCTCAGCCGGGGTGAACCGCTCCCAAACGGGCGTTGGCGTGATCGCGCTCATTGCTTGAACACCCGTTTGACTGCGATTTGCAACACCTCGCCAATCATGATCAAGCCGATGATGCACAGGACGATGCCCAGCACAAAATCGTAGTCGAAACGCTGAAAAGCCGCAAACAAAGTGCCGCCGATTCCGCCCGCGCCCACGATACCGATCATGGTGGAGTTGCGCAAGTTGCTGTCCACTTCGTAGGCAATGAATCCAATGAAGCGAAACATCACTTGCGGCACCACCGCAAACGTCAACACATTCGCGAAACTGGCGCCGGTCGCCCGAACGGCCTCGATTTGTTTCATCGAAATTTCTTCAATGGCCTCGGCAAACAATTTGCCCAAGAACCCGACTGAAGCGACAGTGAGTGCACACACCCCGGCCAGCGCCCCAAAACCAACGGCCTTGACAAAGACGATGGCCACAATCACGGGGTGAAAGGTCCTGCACAGGGTGATGACGAGCCGGGTGGGCCAGGTCACCCAAGCCGGCATCAAGTTGCGGGCAGCGAGCAGCCCAACCGGCAACGACAAGATCAGCCCAACCGCGGAGGCCAAAATCGCGATCTGAACCGACTCCCACATGCCCTTGACCAACTCAGCTCGCGGCTCAAAGATCGGCGGCAGCATGCGCGAGACGAATCTGCCGGCGTTGTCCAGCCCCAGAACAAAACGCGCCCAAGAGATGTCGATGCGCGACAGGCTCCACGCGAAAATGATCAAAACGATCAAGCCAAAAATGCGTTCGTTGCGGCTGAACCCGAACGGGCGAACGTGATCCGGCATGTTCATGTGTGGCCCATCGACTTCACGAAGCCAACCAGCTCTCGCCGCCATAGATTTGTTTGAGGACGGTTTCGTCAAGCCCGTCAGCCCCACCGTCGTACACCACCGTGCCGCCGCTCATGCCCACGATTCGGCTCGCAAATCGCTTGGCCAAGTCGACATCATGCATGTTGACGATGACCGGTATGCCGCGCTCCACGCCCACGCGGGCGAGCAACTCCATGATCTCGACCGAGGTTTTCGGGTCCAGCGAGCTTGTCGGCTCATCGGCCAACAGCAGGGCCGGGCTTTGCATCACCGCTCTGGCAATGCCGACCCGCTGGCGTTGACCGCCTGAGAGCGAGTCCGCGCGCGCATTGGCAAAGTCTTGCAAGCCAACGATGCCCAGAACTTCCCAAGCTTTGGCCAAATCGGCTGGGTGAAATTTGCGCAACCACGCCTGCCACGCCGAGGTGCGACCCAGCACGCCAGTCAGCAGGTTTTCCATGACCGACAGGCGTTCAACCAGGTTGTACTCTTGAAACACCATGCCAATTTTCGAGCGTGCTGCGCGCAGCGCATCACCGCGCAGGCTCACCAAATCAACGCCGTCGAGCATGATGCTGCCGCTGGTGGGCTCAACCAGCCGGTTGATGCAGCGAATCAATGTGCTTTTGCCCGTGCCGCTCGGGCCAATGATGGCCGTCAGCGCTGCGCCATCAAACTGCAAATCGATGCCCTTGAGCACTGGCTTGCCGCTGACATAGGCCTTGACGAGCCCATGTATGGCGAGCTTGGCCGTCATTTCTTGGTCTGATCGGCAGCCTTGTCCACCGTGCGAACGACATCCCAGTCTTTGGCGTAATTGATACCCACGAAGCGATCCGCGCCGTCAAAGTTCTTTTGCATCTCGGGCGGGTAGCGGAAGTCGGCAAAACACTTGACCATTTTGGTCGCCAACTCGGGCTTGAGGTCGTGTGCATAGGCGAAGCTGGACGTTGGAAAGCGCTGGCTGCGATAAATCACCCGGAAATCAGCTTCTTTGATTTGCCCACGGTCGCCCATGCGGTCAAACACGTCGCTGGCCACGTGCGCGGCATCGTAGTCTCCGGTGTTGACACCGAGTACCGATTGATCGTGCTTGCCTGAGAACTTGATTTCGTAGTCTTTGCCTGGCATCAACCCCTGCGCGGGCAGCAAGGCCAAGGGTGCCAAATGCCCTGAGTTGCTTGATGGCGACGTGTGAGCGACTTTTTTGCCCTTGAGGTCGGCGGGCACCTTAAACGGGCTGCTGGCTTTGACGATGGTCACCAAGTTGTAGCCTTGGAAGCCTTTGGCGTCACCCTTGACGGCGAACGGAATGGCACCGGCTTTGTTGACGGCGAAAACCGTTGGCCCGGTTGAGAACCCGCCCACATGCAATCGACCCGAGCGCATGGCTTCAATTTGGGCGGCGTTGTTTTGCACTTGGAAGAACATCACTTTTTTGCCGGTGCATTGGGCCAAGTAGTCGGTGAAGGGCTTGAAAATGTTCTCGTACTTTGCGGGGTCTTCAACCGGTGTGTAGGTGAAGATGAGCGTTGAAGGATCTTTCAGTTTGGCCGGGTCGGTCGGCGTGTCAGCCATCAAATCTTTGTTGGCATCGCAGTAAATCGCGTCCAAATCGCCACGGTTGGCGCAGGCTGTTTGGGCCGCTGCGCTTTGCGCGGCCAGTTGCGCGGCGGTGGCGAGGATGGCAATCGTCAAAAAGGGTTTCATCGAGAATTTCTCCGAGGTTAGTGAAGGATCTTACAAAGCCTGAGCCGCTGCCGCCATAGGGAAACCCACCGGCTCACAGCTAGGCCGATACTTCGCCGAGCGGCGGGGTTTTGCTGTCCAAATGCTGGGTGTCGTTCCAGCCGGTTGCGAAGAATCCGCCAGATTCAGACCACAGCACGCGGTTAAGTGACGCATTGTCCAGCGCCCATGTGCGCGGGGCTTGCAGCTCAAGCCGGGCGGCGGCGCGGTACAAAACGTCCATCACGCCGCCGTGGGCGACCACCAAAATCGTCTTGCCAACATGTTGTTTGCACAAGCGCGTCAGCACCGCCACGACGCGCTCCCGGAACGCATTCAAGCTCTCGCCGCCGTCAGGTGCGAAATCGGGCACGCGCTTGCGCCACTTCAAGCTTTGGTCAGGGAACTGGGCCGCGATCTCGGCATAGGTTTTGCCCTCAAACTCACCAAAGCCGCGTTCGCGCAGGGCTTCGTCGGTGGTCACGCTGAGGTTTTGCGCCGATGCGATGATTTGCGCGGTTTGCCACGCGCGCCACAAGTCGCTGGCGATGACGACATCAATCGGCTCGCCTTGCAAGGCAATAGCGGCCTGTTCGGCCTGCCACACCCCGGTGGCGTTGAGCCCAATGTCGAGCTGGCCTTGGATGCGGGTTGCGACGTTCCAAGCGGTTTCGCCGTGGCGAACCGCAATCAACCGGGTGCTTTGGGCCATTTACTGCGCTCGCTCGATGTCCAACACCTCGCGCCGCGACCCAGTGGTGGTTTTGGGGAAGTCTTTGAGGGCTGCGCCAATCAGTGCCAGCAACTCCATTTGAGCATCAGCCGACCCCGCGCGGGCGCGCGACGCGCTGCGGGCCTGTGCCTCATGCACGATGTCGCCACTGGCTCGGTCGCGCACGATCACGCTGACCTCGTGAAGGGCGGCGGGGTCGTTGATGCTGGAGGTGGGCCAAGGCGAAATTGGCGAGGCCCACGTCCAGTGCGAGCCGCGCAACACCAGCGGCGCGCGGCCAAATCCGTCCCAATCGTGATGCCACTGCGAATAGGGCCAGCCACTCAAAGCGGCCGCTTGGGCGCGCTGTGAGCGGGCGCTCACCAGGACGCTGAACTTGGCCAGGTTAGGGGCAGATTGCATGCCAATCGCGTTGAATTTGGCCGAAGCGGCTGCCTCTAGCTTGCTTTGAAACGGCGCGGACTCTTTGGCCAGTGACGGCAGGCGTTCAAACTGGTAGCTGTCGCCCGCCTTGGGCAGCGCCTGGGCGGGTGTGGATGCACGCTCAAAACTCTGCACCTGCGCGTCGACGCTTCGCAGCGTGCCACAGCCCGCAAGAAGGGCTGTGAGTCCAGCAAAAATGATAGCAACACATCGAATGAACATGGTGACCACCTCGATAAAAGTCATCAAAAAGACCCACGCAAAACCGCCCCAGCCGCGTTGCAGCTCCTAGCCGTGCTGTTCGCACTGTCGTCGTCGCTGCGCCTTGCTGGGACAATTTTGCGTCAGTCCTGATCAAAAATGCCTGCAAACACCCATTTTCACAACTTCAACGGCTGCATGGCGCCCAAAAGCGGGTGCACCGACGGCGCGTCGGCGTCCGGGAAATCTTCTTTGTCAAATGCCCGATCGCCCGACTCGTCGGCCACGCCCGTGGCTTTGAGGTCAACGAAGTTGAACAGTTTGGGGTCCATCAAGTGGCTGGGCACCGCGTTTTGTAACGCGTTGAACAAGTTCGTGACCCGTCGGGGGTGCTCGCGGTCCCACTCGCGCAGCATCTTGCCAACTTGTTTGCGCTGCAAATTCTCTTGGCTGCCACACAACGTGCACGGAATGATGGGGAATTGGCGGTGTTGCGCCCAGGCAATCAAATCAACTTCGCGCACGTAGGCCAGCGGCCTGATGACCATGTGTTTGCCGTCGTCGCTGACCAGTTTGGCCGGCATGGCCTTGAGTTTGGCCGCAAAAAACAAGTTCAAAAACAGGGTTTGCAAAATGTCGTCGCGGTGGTGACCTAAGGCAATTTTGTTGCATTTGAGCTCGTCCGCCACCCGGTACAAAATGCCTCTGCGCAGGCGCGAACACAGACTGCACAAGGTTTTGCCTTCAGGGATCACGCGTTTGACGATGGAGTAGGTGTCTTGGTTTTCAATGTGAAACTCAACGCCGAGTTGGGTCAAATAGGCGGGCAAAACCTCGGCCGGAAACCCAGGCTGCTTTTGGTCCAAATTGACGACCACCAGCTCAAACTTGACCGGCGCGCGCGCCTGCAGTTTCATCAAAATGTCAAGCAAGGCATAGCTGTCTTTGCCGCCTGAGAGGCAAACCATCACGCGGTCGCCAGCCTCGATCATGTTGTAGTCGGTTATCGCTCGGCCGACTTCGCGGCACAGCCGTTTTTCCAGCTTTTGGATGGTCACAGGCAGGCTGGACGTTGGCACTTGGGTGATGGTTGCAGCAGACATGGGTCAATTGTCGGGCTTTTGTGGCCCAGATGCTCAGCTCACCACTGGCCCGCTTGCACGCGGATGGCCACTTCGCAATCGTCAAAAATCTCCAGTTTGGCGATTTTGACCCGCACCCCTTGCACGCCGGGTAGTTGCATCAAGCGGTGAGCCACCAATCCGATTAACGACTCCAACAAATTGACGTGCGCTTGAGTGCAGCAATCGATGATGATTTGGCGCACCTTGCGGTAGTCCAGCACGTGGGTGATGTCATCATCTTGCGGCAGCAGGGCTTGCGGGCCCAAATTCAGCTCCGCGTCGACTTGAATGGGCTGCGGATGGCCGATTTCGTGGGCCAAAATGCCCAAGTCAGCGTTGAATTTGAGTCCGGTCAGGGTGAGGATTTGTGTGCCGGTGGCTGGGGGGTTGTTGTTCATTGTGGGTCTCACATCACAGAAAAATCGCGCTCAAACCGCTGCAAGTGCTGGCCGGCATCGACGAGCAAGGTCGTGCCAGTCATGGAGCGGTTACCCAGCGCAAACTTGACCGTCTCAGCGACGTCTTGGGCATTTGAGCCGCGCTGCAGCGGCCCCAGTGTGTGTAAATCAGCGAATTTGCCGTCCGCCATGAGGTGGCTGGTCAAGGTCAGGCCGGGAGCCACGCCGACGACCCGCACGGCAGGGGCCAAAGCCAATGCCAGCATGGTGTTGGCGGCCTCCAAGGCCGCTTTGCTGAGGGTGTAGCTGAAAAAGTCGGGGTTGGTGTTCCACAACTTTTGATCGAGCAAATTGACCACGCAGGGGCCGCTGGCTGTCAAGCTGCTTGACTCTCGCGTGGCGATGTGGGCGGCCAAGTCGCGGGCCAAAATGATGGCGGCCCCGGTGTTGGCGTGCAGGTGTTTGTCCAGGCTGGCGTAGCTGAAGTCTTGCGCAACATCGAGCTCAAAGGTGCTGGCGCTGTTGACAACGGCATCCAAACGGCCCATTTTGCTGACCACTTCGCCCACCAAGGCCTGGGTTTCGCTCTCGATGCTCAAATTTGCCATAAAACCGGCGCTGGTCACCGAATTCATTGAACAGTCCGCTACTGTTTGCATAGCATCTGAGGCCGAGCTGCGGTAGTGAACGGCGACGCGCCAGCCGCTTTTGGCCAAACACAGTGCGATTTCGCGCCCCAAACGCTTCGCGCCACCGGTGACCAAAACCACGGGGGCATCGGTGTTGACATCTGACTTGGCGGGCTCGGGCATGGTTGACAATTCGGCGGTGAAAAACCCAAGTGTAGAGACCTCCGCCGACCACCGCATGGATGAGCACATTCGCGAGCGACTCGCCGAATTTGACGGCGCGATGCCCTTTGACGTGTTCATGTCATTGGCACTTTACGCGCCGGGCTTGGGCTACTACGCCCGAGGCGACTCGCAGTTTGGCACCACATCCAACGCCAAGGGTCGCAGTGACTTCATCACCGCGCCAGAGTTATCGCCATTTTTTGGTCGAACGGTCGGCCAACAGGTGGGTCAACTGCTGGCAGCGGTAGAGGCTGCGGGTGGCCAGCCTTGCATCACCGAATTTGGCGCCGGAACCGGTCAATTGATGCTACAAATATTAGAGCAACAAACCCAATGGATACGGAGACCAAGTGCCAATAACTCGTTAAAAACAGTGATTGTTGAGCTTTCAGCCGCTCTGCGCAGCCGCCAGCAGCAAACACTGGCTCCATTTGCCAGCCAAGTGACGTGGGCCGACGCTTTGCCCGATGCACTCAGCGGGGTTTTGATCGGCAACGAAGTACTCGATGCCATGCCCTGCAAGCTGCTGCGCCGGGTCGGCGGTGAGTGGTTTGAACGCTGCGTGGGTTGGAGCGCAGCTGTGGCCGCTTGGGAGTGGCTGGATCGCCCCACGGCGCTTCGCCCGCCGTTTGAAGTGGTCGGCGATCACGACTATCTGACCGAAATTCACCCCCAAGCGGAAGCCTTCATTGCGACTTTGGCGTCAAAAATGCGCACCTGCGCAGGCGTGTTCATCGACTACGGCTTGCCCGAGTCTGAGTATTACCACCCCCAGCGTGACATGGGCACGCTCATGTGCCACCGCGCGCACATGAGCGACGCCGACCCGCTGCAAGACGTGGGCGACAAGGACATCACCACCCACATCAACTTCACCGGCATCGCCATGGCTGCCCAAAACGCGGGTTTGGACATCATCGGCTACACCTCGCAAGGTCGGTTTTTGCTCAATTGCGGTTTGCTCGAAGCGCTTGATGGGGCCAGCTTGCCCCAGCGAGCCCATGCCCAAAAGCTGCTGACCGAGCATGAAATGGGCGAATTGTTCAAGGTGATCGTGTTTTGCACGCCCGACCTCACCCCGGCACTGGTTGACGCGATCGGCTTCGCGGTCGGCGACCGCTGCCACACCCTTTGAGCTGCCAAGACCAATTCATGCGCTGGTTCATCCTCATCCTTGTTTTTTTGATCATCGTCAACTCCGCGCAGCCGTGGCTCAGACGCTTCGGGTTGGGCCGCTTGCCGGGTGATTTGCGGTTTCGTCTGTTTGGGCGCGAGTGGTTTTTGCCCGTTGCCAGCTCCGTGGTGCTCAGCCTGTTGATCATGACGATTCACTCATTCTTATGACCCATTCATGACCGACTCAATCAAACGCGCCCTTGTGCTGTTCTCAGGCGGCCAAGACAGCGCCACTTGCTTGGTGGACGCGCTCAGCCGCTTTGAGCATGTCGAGACCTTGGGTTTTGACTATGGGCAGCGCCACGCAGTCGAACTCAGCGTGAGGCTTGATTTTTTGCGCGAGCTGCGCAGTCAATTTCCAAGGCTTGCAAAGCGCTTAGGCGACGACCACGTCTTGCCCCTGGGCGTGCTCAAAGCATTGGGGAGCTCCGCCATGACCGACGACGTGGCCATCGAGATGCAGGCCAACGGCTTGCCAAACACCTTCGTGCCAGGGCGAAATCTCCTTTTTGTGACGCTAGCCGCAGCGCTGGCGTATCGCCGAGGCTTGAGCGTCATCGTCACGGGCGTGTGCGAAACCGACTACTCCGGCTATCCCGACTGCCGCGACGACACCCTAAAAGCCATGCAAGTTGCCCTCAATTTGGGCCTGGACACGCGGCTGCGCATCGACACCCCGCTCATGTGGCGCGACAAAGCGGCCACTTGGGCTTGGGCCGCCGAAATCGGCCAAACACAAGGGTCCCAAAGCCACATGCTGGAGCTCATTCGCGAACACACCCACACGTGCTACTTGGGTGTGCGCCAAACCCACGGCCAACGCGCCGAATGGGGCCACGGCTGCGGCAGCTGCCCCGCCTGTGAGTTGCGCAAAATCGGGCATCAGCGGTATCTTTCAGCGCTGTAGTCAATCGCATTCGTCAAGCCGGATAGATCGTCAAAGCAAAAAGCCGAAGGTGATGCTCGCACCTGCGGCTTTTTTTGGCTACACCTCGGGTTTAGGTGCCTCGCTCACTTGCCTTTTCGCGCATCGCGAGCGGCTTTGAGCTCATCTTTGCTCAGTTGACCATCTTTGTTGGCATCGATTGCATCAAAGTTCTTGGTCAGCCGTGGGTTGTTTGCAGCTTCGGCTTTGCTGACTTGCCCGTCTTTGTTGGCATCAATCTTGGCCATGTGGCCCTTGCCGTGGCCTTTTCCGTGACCCTTTTCGTGGCCCTTTTCGTGAGTGGCTGATGCGCCAGCCGCTGGCACGGGGGCCTGAGCAAAACTGGGTGCGGCGATCAATGCGCCGAGAGCGAGGGCAGTTGCTGCGATGAGTTGACGTGACATGTGGGTATCCTTTGGTTGACGCTGCTTGGCGGCTGCCATGCTTGGGCGTGTGAGCAAACAACGCTGACAGGGTCGGTCAGGTTGAAGCGTTTTTGCCGATTTGCCTAGGTTTGCACTCGCTTTACAGCGGCTTGACACCAGCTCCGCGAACGCAGCAAATGTCAGTTACGCTTGAACCAGGAGCTCAATATGAACAAAAACACCCACCAACCTCGCGTCACCTCTGCATTTGGCGCACGCAGCACCGCCATGGACGTGCTGCACGGCGTGTCGCTGCGCGGGCGCAATGTCATCGTGACGGGCGGCGCATCAGGGCTGGGTTACGAGACTTCGCGTGCGCTGGCGGCGGCTGGGGCGCACGTGACGCTGGCGGTGCGCAACTTGGCTCAGGGCGAAGCGGCGATTGAGCAAATTTGCAAAGACTTCAAGCACGCCAAGCTCGATGCCGCATTGATGGACTTAAGCGATTTGGCCAGCGTGCAGGCGTTTGCTGCCAGTTGGGCAGCTGACGGCCATGCGCTTGACATCTTGATCAACAACGCCGCCATCATGGCCTGCCCCTTGACCCGAAACGCGCAGGGTTGGGAGGCTCAATTCGCGACCAATCATTTGGGTCACTTTGCACTGACCCAGGCGCTCATGCCCTCACTCAAGACGGCTGTGCAAGACAACGGCGATGCGCGCGTGGTGTGCCTGAGCTCATCCGGACACAAAATTGCTGGTGTCGATTTTGACGACATTCATTTTGAGCGGCGCGAGTACAACAAATGGAAGGCCTACGGCCAGGCCAAAAGCGCTAACGCCTTGTTTGCGCTGGGTTTGCACCTCAAACACAGTGCGCACGGCATCACAGCTAACGCGGTTCACCCCGGCGGCATCATGACTGGCTTGCAAAAGTTCTTGCCGCTAGAGGAAATGCGCGCCTTGGGCTGGCTCAAACCCGACGACACGCCGCTGGACCTCTTCAAGACACCGCCTCAAGGTGCCGCAACCAGCGTGTGGGCGGCAACAGCGCCGGCGCTCAAAGGCCGTGGCGGTCTGTATTTAGAAGACTGCAACCCAGGCGTTCCAGCCGAAGCCAGCAACCGCGTCAGCGGCTTTTCGCCCCATATCGCTGACCCAGCGGCTGCAATGCAGTTGTGGCATGCCTCAGAAGCTTTGCTAAAACAGTAGCAACGAAGGTAATGAATTCGGTGACCGAGCACTCAATCAGGCTCACGCTTCCAGACAGCCGATGAATCCAAACTATCGCGTCAAGTAAGCGCGTCAAGCAAGCGCAAAAGGGTGATAGGTGGTTAGACCAGCCACTCGGTCTAAAATGGTGTCACCTTTTACACACAAGGTGACACCATGACTATTGCATTAAACAAGCCGCGCTCAACAACCGTAACACTCAAGCTGGATGCGGGCCATCGTCAACGCCTCAAGGATCTGGCTGAAACCAAGCATCGTTCAGCGCACTACCTGATGAAAGAGGCCATCGAGCGCTATCTGGCCCAAGAGGAGGCAGAGCAAGCCGTGTTGCAAAGTGTGGATGTAGAGATTGCCAATTTCGAGATCAGCGGCTTGCACATAGAGCTCAGCGAAGTGAAAACTTGGGCTCACGCGCTCAAGCAAAATCGCCAAGCATCGCTACCCGAATGGCACGCATAAAGCTCTCAGCTGCAGCACGCGCTGATCTGCAAAGACTCTATGAATTCCTAGCTCGGTTTGATTTGGAAGTGGCCGACAGAGGCAACGCAGCCCTCATTGAAGCGTTGGAATACATTGAACTACATCCCAGCAGTGGCTCACCGTTAGAAAATCGGCCAAATGTTCGCAAGTCAATCGTTGCATTCGGGGCCAGCGGCTATTTGATTTTTCATAAACGCTTTGACGCCACAGACACCAACTTCATCGCCCGCATCATCCACCAAAAGGAGTGGTACGACGCTCGCGCCATCGGATCTTGAAAAACGCCCGAATTTGGGAGCAGGTCTAAAACATGGAAAGCAGCAGATGCGTAGTCCGGTTTTTCGTCGATAGATTGGCCAAGATCCATCCAAAATTGATAGCAACAAACCCAACGAAGCCGGCGACCAAGCTACCCATATTTTTGTGCATCGATCGCCGTATTCATTGAGCCCAGTGCTATGAATATTGACTAATCTTGAGTCTGCCATTCACGTCCGCTCGCCAACTCGTCTTTGCCGCGAAGGCGGCAAACCAGACATGTATTGGAGTTTTTTTCTTCGGTAGTTGGCTACTTTTGGGGCGGCAGTCAGGGGCAGTTCAACGCAGAGGCGCAGAGGCGCAGAGGTCGCATAGAGCCTGGAAGAGGTTTTTGAGGCTTTTCTGGGGTCTTTTTGGGGGTTGCTCATTAGGTATTGATTATTTCAGTAGCACGATGTATGCTCAGGCATGACTCTCTGCTGCACTCACTGTTTGTCCGAAAGGTTCGTCAAAAATGGCAAAAGCCGTCATGGGCATCAGCGCTATCGATGTCGGCTGTGT
>JANOPN010000106.1:0-11487 GCA_031421855.1 Comamonadaceae bacterium | reverse complement strand
CGGGTGGCGGCGGTGGTGGCAACTACGGCGCGGGTGGAATTGGCGGGCGGCCCTGGGAGCGACCCTTGATTGACTCGGGTGGTCGGCCGGGTGCCGGCTATGCAGGGGTTTTGGCATTCAACCGGGCAATGTTGGGCGGGGGCGGTGGAGCGGGCGGCAACAACAACAACACGTTGGATCGGGCGATTTACAACACGCCTGCGTATCCCAACTTGGCTCACGCCTGTGGTCTCGGTGCGGGGCAATGTTCATCGGGTGCTGCGGGCGGCGGAGTCGTTGTCATCCGTGCACGCAATGTGGTTGGGTCAGGCTTCATCGATGTGCGCGGCGCACATGCATACAACACCAACAACGATGCGGGTGGCGGTGGCGGAGCCGGTGGAACTGTCGTGATTGAGACTCCGAACGGTGGCAACGCCAGCATTGATGCCAGCGGTGGGCATGGCGGCAACGCGTACGCCGGTAATGGCACTTGGCCTGCGGGTCGTCATGGCCCAGGCGGTGCGGGTGGCGGCGGTTTCATCGCCTATGCACCTGCGACCATGGCCATCACGGCGTTGTACGACGGCGGTTTGGCGGGCCAAACCATGAATAACTCGCTGGCAGCTGGTGGTCCACCGGTCGAAAACTATGGCTCTTCCAGTGCCGACGGGGGTTTGAGCACGTTTCAGACCCCTAACGTGCCGGGCGTGCCCCAAGCGGCCAAATGCTATGTGAACTTGAGCTTGAGCAAGTCTGACGGCGTGACCTCGCTCAACTCACCCGGTAGCACCACCTACACATTGAACATCAGCAACAGCGGTGCCAGTGCCACATCGGGCACGGTAACGATTGTTGATAAGTTGCCCAGCGGGCTGTCGATTGCGAACGGCGCGGTGGCCTTGAGCGGGCCCAGCGCTGCATCGTGGAGTTGTACCGCTGCGTCTGGCACCGACATCACCTGCGTGTCAACCACCGGTTTGGGCGGCAATGGCACAAATAGTTTTGCGTTTGTGGTGTCGGTGGCTGCGCCCAATGGCACGTCGGTCGTCAACAAAGCGCAGATCAGCGGCGGCGAAGACCCGTTCAAGACGACCACGGCCACACCCATCACGGCCGCAACCTGCACCGCAGCCGATGCGCCAATCAGCGGCTGTGCTGTCGATACCGACACCGTCGTCGCCCCAAATTTGGTTCTTGCTAAATCCGATGGCATCACTTTGGTCCCGCGTGGCACCAGCAGCACCTATGTGCTGACGGTGAGCAATGTCGGTGGCAGCGTGACGGTAGGCACGATCACCGTGGCTGATTTGTTGCCCAACGGATTAACTTATTCAGGCGCGTCGCCCTTCACCTCGGGCGAGTTCACTTGCAACGTGTCCGGCCAAGGCATCACCTGCGACCGCACGACCACGCTGGCCATCAGTGAGTCGGCCAGCATCACATTTACTGTCTCGGTTGGGACTAACCCGCCCGCGTCGGTGCTGAATTTGGCCAAGGTGGGCGGCGGTGGCGACCCCAGTCCGCAAAAGACCGCCAGACCGACAACCGCCACGGCGGCCTTGTGCCCTTGGCCAGTCGGCCCGGCCACCGAGTCGTCAGATACCAACACGGGCTGCGCGGCTGACATTGATGAGGTTCGCTACGTGAACCTTGATCTGACCAAGGACGATGGCCAAGTGTTCATCAGTGCGGGGGGTTTTACCAACTACGCGATGACCATCCGCAATTTTGGAACGGTCGCTACTGTTGGCACCATCACCCTTGTGGATGCCCTGCCAAATGGGGTCGCAGGCGGCACCATGACGTTTGCATCGCTTGGCACCTACACGCCAACTGGGGTCAACGGAGCCGACTGGACGTGTGCGGGAGCCGGTACAACGACGGTTTGTATTTCACTCGTGTCGATTGCGGCGGGCGGATCGTCGTCGTTCATCATCCGTGGCAACGTCAACGCAGCTTCGACGGGGGGCACCCAGTTTTTGAATCGAGCCAGAGTCGGCGGAGGCGGCGATGTCAGCGACGGCATGATTTCAAGCCCGTCTGGCACTGACACCCGTGCGTGTACCGCGAATGCCGTGCCTGCGGGGTGCGCCATCGATCTGGACACGGTGCAAGTCGCGCCCCAAGTGCGCATGACCAAATCTCACCCCAGCCCGCAGGCCAAAAGCGTGGGCGATGTGTTCACATTCACCTTGGTCATCTCCAACACCGGCGGCGCACCGGCTGCGATCGACACGGTGCGCATGGTTGATGTCATACCCGCAGGCCTCACGGTCAGCGCGGTTGTCTCGCCGACGGGGTTCACCTGCGACAGCGTTGCGCGCCTTGTGACGTGTACCAACACCATCTCGCAACTGACCGCGACCACAACAGTCACCGCGTTGATTCGCGTCACGGTGACGGCAGCGGCCATTAACCCGATGCTCAACGCCGCCAAAGTGGCTGCGACAGCCGACCTCCAAAACAGTGTGGCGCCAACGTCGGCCACGGCAGCGCTTTGCACGGCCGTTGATGTGCCGAGTCTCGGTTGCGCGGCTGACCCCGTGCCACTCACCGCTGATCTAGAAATGCGAAAACGACAGCGAGTGGGGACGACCAACCCATTTGTCACAACCCCGGTCGGCGTGGTCGTAGGCGGCACGGTTCAGTTCGAGCTGACGGTATTCAATGCGGTGGGTTCAGCCTTTGTGCAAACGCTGACGTTCGCTGACACCATTCCCAATAACTTTGGAACTTTGACGATTGTCAGCTCGACCAACAGCGCCACACCCGCCAGCACGGGTTGCACCTCAGCGCTGTCGGGTAACTTGCTCAATGGCACGGTGACATCCATGCTGGCGGGCAGCTCTTGCACCGTGGTGGTGCAAGCAATTGCGGGCATCAACACCTTGGGCGTGACCAACACGGCGGTTGTCAGCATCCCAAGTGGCATCAGCGACACCAATGCCAGCAACAACTCGAGCGCGGTGAGCACGGTCATCGGCTACACCTCGTTGTCTTTGGTCAAAACGAATGGGGTTGGGGTTTTGGATGCGGGTCAAACCACGACCTACACGATCACGGTTGCGAACTTGGGGCCAACAGCGGCCCCTGGCACGGTCTTGGTGGATGTACCCGTTCAAGGCTTGAATTGCACGACAGTGACCTGCACCTCAACCGCAGCGAACATGTGTCCGGTGGCCCCGACCATCGGGGGTTTGCAGGGCGCGGGCTTGCTCATCAGCCCGAACTTTCCGCCGCTTGAGACGGCGACATTTGTGGTGACCTGTGGCGTAACTGCGACTGGGCTGCCTTAAGTTTGCTATTTTATTTATAGCAACAAACCCAATAAATACCGTGACCAATAGCGGATTTGACCTTAAAAAGGCCCAACAATCACGCTGAGACCGTCATTGGGTCTTGTAGGTTTGCAAATGAATGCTGGTCTCCGAGCTGCTGATGCCCTTGATGAGTCGAATGCGCTCCAGCGCCAGTGACAACTCCTGCAAGTTGCTCGCTCTCAACGTGGCCAGCAAATCCCACCGCCCATTGGTGTCGTGAACCGATGCAACCGTGGGCTCGCCCAGTAGCGAGGCGATGACGGCGCGAGTTTGGTTGCCGTCAACCGTGAGGCTCATCCAAGCCATGATCAAGTCGGGCTGCGCATCGGGCCGCAGGCGCACCGTGTAGCCCACGATCACGCCAAGGTCCTCGAGTTTGCTGATTCGGTTGGTGACCGTGCCCCGCGACACACCCAAGCGGTGGGCAAGCGTGGCCACGCTGTCGCGCGCATTGGCTCGAAGCAGGCTGATGAGTTGTTGATCGGTGCCGTCCATGCATCAATTAGACAACGAATCCTGACTAATCGCTAGAAAACTGCCAAATAGCGAGCATTTTTGTCGATTGTCATTGGCTTCAATAGCCTGGAGACTACATCCATCTGCACCACTGACAACCCGCATGTTCCAAAATCACACCGCGCTTACCAACGCCCAAACCCTGTTTTTAACCCCCAGCGATGTGGTGAGCATTGTTCACGCCCATGGGCTGCCCAAGGTGCTTGCTGCGCTGGCGGCTTATGTTCAAGACGACTTTTTGCGATGGGCTCAGTTTGATAAGTCGCCTCGTGTGGCGGCTCATTCGCCCAGCGGCGTGATCGAGCTGATGCCCACCTCTGACGGTGAGCTCTACACCTTCAAATACGTCAACGGCCACCCCGGTAATGGCCAGTTTGGGCTGCCCACCGTCATGGCGTTTGGCGTTTTGGCGGATGTGGCAACCGGCTTGCCGTTGTTGGTGAGCGAGTTGACCTTGACCACGGCCATGCGCACCGCCGCCACGTCTGCGATGGCGGCAAAGGCGCTCGCGCGCAGTGACGCTCGCAGCATGGCCATCATTGGCAATGGGGCTCAAAGCGAGTTCCAAGCGGCGGCGTTTGCGCAAATTGTGGGCATTCGCGAGTTCAGGCTCTTTGACATCGACGTCCAAGCCACTGCCAAATTGGCGCGAAATTTGCGCGCGATGGGTCTTGATGCGGTGATTTGCGGCAGCACCCGCGAGGCCACGCGCGGCGCGGACATCGTGACCACCATCACCGCCGATAAAAGCTGCGCAACCATCATCACGCCCGACATGATCGAGCCCGGCATGCACATCAACGCCGTGGGCGGCGATTGCCCAGGCAAGACCGAGTTGCACGCCGACGTGTTGCGCGCGGCCCGCGTCTTTGTGGAGTTTGAGCCGCAAACCCGCATCGAAGGCGACATCCAGCAAATGCCGCCTGAATTTGACGTAACCGAGCTGTGGCGGGTGCTGAGCGGGGCGTCAATCGGCCGATCAAAGGGGGCAGCGGGGCAGTCCGAAGTGACCGTATTCGACTCAGTGGGTTTTGCCATCGAAGACTTTTCAGCCCTGCGCTTCGTGCGCGAGGCCGCGCTTGAGCTCGGACTGGGCTCGCGCATTGACTTGGTGCCGCCACTGGCCGACCCGAAAAACCTGTTTGCTCTACTCGGTGAAGTGCCCGCAACATTGCATTCACGTCGTTCGGTTTGCTATGGTTGATTTAGTTTTTATCAATTGATGTTGTTGGATCAATAGCAAGGGTTTGCACTAACATTCGTTCACGCAACAGGCGATGCGAGAGTCAACACAGATTGATTCTTGGGGCTGTCTGAATCGCGAGTCTTTAGGCATTAACTTCTTGGATATTCAACGTGTCACTCATCAACTCAAGCATCATTGATTTCTCAGCAACCGCGTATCACAACGGCAAATTTGTTCCGGTCACCAGCCAATCGATGAAGGGCCACTGGTCCGTGGTGGTGTTCTACCCCGCTGACTTCACCTTTGTCTGTCCAACCGAGTTGGGCGATTTGGCTGACCATTACGCTGAATTCCAGAAAATGGGTGTTGAAATCTATGGCGTGTCCACCGACACCCACTTCACCCACAAAGCTTGGCACGACACCTCGGACACGATTGCCAAGGTTCAGTACCCCTTGATCGGCGATCCAAGCCACCAATTGGCGCGTGCCTTTCAGGTGTTGATCGAAGAGGGCGAAGACGCCGGCTTAGCCTACCGTGGCACGTTCGTCATCGACCCCGAAGGCAAAATCAAGACCATCGAAGTGCATGACAACGGCATCGGCCGTGACGCGGCCGAGTTGTTGCGCCGCGTCAAGGCTGCCCAGTATGTGGCGGCTCACCCCGGTGAAGTCTGTCCGGCCAAGTGGACTGAAGGATCGGTCACGCTCAAGCCATCGTTTGACTTGGTCGGCAAGATCTAAGTCCGCACAGCACCCCTGCGTGGGCGATTCGCGCCCACGCCAACAGGGGCAGTTTCATCTCGACCGAATTGAGTTCAATCATGCTTGACGCACCCACAAAAGCCCAGCTCAAAGGCTACTTAGAGCGCGCGACCCAACCCATCGAAATCGTCGCTTCACTTGACGACTCCAAGGCATCCGCTGACATGCGCTCCTTGCTGCGTGACGTGGCCGAGGCATCGCCCTGGGTGACCGTGCACGAGAGCTTGGGCGACAACCTGCGCAAGCCTTCTTTTAGCGTCAATCGACCAAGCGAAAACAACGGCCCGCGCTTTTGCGGCCTACCGATGGGGCATGAATTCACCTCGTTGATTCTGGCCTTGCTGCAAGTGGGGGGCTACCCGCCCAAGGTGGACGCGCAAGTTTTGGAACAGATCCGGGCCTTAGACGGCGACTTTGACTTTGAGGTGTACATCTCACTCAGTTGCCACAGTTGCCCCGACGTGGTGCAGGCACTGAACTTGATGGCGGTACAAAATCCGCGCGTACGAGCCACCATGATTGACGGCGCGCTGTTTCAAGATGAGGTCAAAGCGCGGCAAATCATGGCTGTGCCCACCGTGTTCTTGAACGGCACTGAGTTCGGTCAAGGTCGAATGAGCCTGGAGGAGATTTTGGCCAAGATCGACAACAGTGGGGTCGAGCGCGAGGCCAAAAAGATTGATGCCAAGGCCGCGTTTGACATGCTCATCGTCGGCGGTGGCCCAGCGGGCGCTGCGGCGGCGGTCTATGCGGCTCGCAAAGGCATCCGCACCGGCGTGGCCAGCGAGCGGTTTGGTGGCCAAACCTTGGACACCTTGGGCATTGAGAACTTCATTTCAGTCAAAGAAACCGAAGGGCCGCGTTTCGCGATGGCCTTGGAGGAGCACGTGCGCAGCTACGACGTCGACATCATGAACTTGCAGCGCGCCAAGCAAATCGTTTTGAATACCGGGCCAGACAAGAATTTGATCGAAATCAAGCTGGAAAGCGGGGCTAGCCTACGCAGCAAATCGGTCGTGATATCGACTGGCGCGCGTTGGAGAAACATCAACGTGCCGGGTGAGATCGAGCTCAAAAACAAGGGCGTTGCCTACTGCCCACACTGCGACGGGCCGCTGTTCAAGGGCAAACATGTTGCGGTCATCGGCGGCGGCAACTCCGGTGTTGAGGCAGCGATCGATTTGGCTGGTGTCGTCGGTCACGTGACCTTGATCGAGTTCGATGCGGCCTTAAGAGCCGATGCCGTGCTCGTGCGCAAGTTGCACAGTTTGGCCAACGTCACCGTGCTGACGAGCGCGCAAACCACCGAAATAACGGGCGAGCAAAAAGTCAACGGCTTGGTCTACAAAGACCGAAGCACTGGACAAATGCACACCGTGGCACTCGAAGGCGTTTTCATCCAGATTGGCTTGGTTCCAAACACCGACTGGCTCAAAGGCGTGGTCGAGTTGTCCAAGCACGGCGAAATCGTGGTCGACGCCAAAGGCCAAACCTCGGCGCCCGGTGTCTTTGCAGCGGGCGATGTGACCACCGTGCCGTTCAAGCAGATCATCATCGCAGCAGGCGACGGCGCAAAAGCAGCCTTGGGTGCCTTTGACCACTTGATGCGCAGCTCGGTTGCGGCCTGATCGCCGCCGGATGGGCGCTACCATCGACGCATGGACAAACTGCGAATCGCGACTTGGAACATTCACAAAGGCGTCAGCGGCATTGGGCCGGCGCGGCGTCTGGAGATCCACAATCTGGCGCAGGCCGTTGAGTCGCTTGACGCCGATGTGATTTGTTTGCAAGAAGTGCGCAAGTTCAACCGGCGAGAGCAGCAAGCACTCGCTCGTTGGCCCGATTTGCCCCAGGCTGACGTTTTGGCGCCACCGGGCTACGAGGCAGTCTATGCAACCAATGCGCGCACCCGTTTTGGCGAGCACGGCAACGCCTTGTTGTCGCGCTGGCCCGTGGTCGCGCACGCGCACGAGGACATGAGCGATCACCGCTTTGAGCAGCGCGGCTTGCTGCATGCGCAGCTGCAAGTCGCGGGTGTGGCGTTGCACGTCATCGTGTTGCATTTGGGGTTGATTGGCGGCAGTCGACTGCGCCAAATTGCCCAGCTGTCAAATTATGTTGAACGTGAAGTGCCACCAAACGCCAAGCTGCTGGTCGCCGGTGACTTCAACGACTGGGCTGAGCGTTTGCACGAGCCGATGCGCCGCTTGGGGTTGAAGACCATTGAAGGCGTGCGTTTGCCCACGTTTCCGTCGCGCCTACCGGTGTTGCACTTGGACCGGGTTTATGCGCGCGGCCTGACGTGCCAACATGGCGTCGTGCCTCGTGGGGCGGCGTGGGCTCGCATGAGCGACCATTTGCCGCTGGTGGTCGAAATGTCGTGGATTTGAGTGAATTTCATGACTTTTAGGCACTTGGTCACCGGATTCATTGAGTCTGTTGCTATTAAATCAATAGTTCTTGGCAGGGCCGTGTAAATGCCCAATTCACGCCACGGCCACGAAATTGAGTTGTTGTGCAGCGGCGCGGAGTACTTTTCGGCTCTGGTGCAAGCCATCGACGGCGCGAGCCAAAGCGTTCACCTCGAGACCTACATTTTTGATTTTGACGAGGCCCGGGGCCTGTCGAGCATCGCGGTCGCTCGCGCCTTGGTTCGGGCTGCGCAGCGCGGAGTCGATGTCAAGCTCCTGGTCGACGGCGTGGGCACGGGCGAGGTTCCGCCCTACTGGCGCGAGCAGTTTGAAGCCAGCGGCCTGCATTGGCGGGTGTATTCGCCGTTTGGCCTGACTGGCGTGTTTCAGCCCAGCAGCTGGCGGCGGGTGCATCGAAAACTCTGCGTCATTGATCCGTTGCTTGATCCGTTGCTTGATCCGGGTTGTGCTGACGGAGAAGGTGTTGCGTTTTGCGGCGGCATCAACTTGCTTGACGACTACTTTGACCCCAATCACGGCGTACTCGACAAACCCCGGTTTGACTTTGCCGTGAGAGCCCAGGGCCCCTTGGTTGCGGCGGTGGCCGACGCGGTCACCCAGCTGTGGCAATGGAGCGAGGTGCCGGCCCAAGTTCGCGGGGTTGACATGAGCCGTGCGGTGAGCGCTTTTCGGTCGGGCCAGTCGCGCCTTTTTGACACCTTGCACCCGGCTCACAGTTTGGCCGAAGATGCCGCCCAAGCAGCGGTTGATCGACTCGCGGGCAAAGCTCGCACGGCAGTACGCGCCGCCTTGGTGTTGCGCGACAACTTCAGCAACCGAAGCCGGATTGAGCAAGCCTATCGGCGTGCCATTGGCGAAGCCAAGGTCGAAATCGTCATCGCCAACGCCTATTTTTTACCCGGTGGCAAGCTGCGCCGCGCCTTGATCGAAGCGGCCAAGCGCGGCGTTCGGGTCACGCTGCTGTTGCAGGGGCGGTACGAGTATTTCATGCAGTGGCACGCTGCACGGCCGATTTACGCCAGTTTGCTTGCTGCGGGCGTTCAAATCGTGGAGTACGAAGCCAGTTTTTTGCATGCCAAAGTGGCTGTTGTCGATGCGGACGGGGATGCGTGGTCCACGGTCGGGTCGTCGAACCTGGACCCATTGAGCTTGTTGATGGCCCGCGAGGCCAACGTCGTGGTGTACGACCGCATATTTGCACGGGCGCTGCGTGCCAAGCTGCTCCAGGCCATTGCCCACGAGGGCAAGCCAGTTGAGGCGCAAGCTTTTTTGAGCCGCTCGTGGTGGGAGCGCGGATTGAATTGGCTCGCCTACGGCATCATGCGCGCCGGTTTGTGGGCGTTGGGTAAGCGGTACTAGTAGGACTTACGCAAAACCGCCCCAGCTGCGCCTTGTTGGGACAATTTGGCGTAAGTCCTAATTAGTTATCATTTGACCGCATGAAATTGACGCCCGTCGACCTTGCGGTTTTTCCACCGCGTCCCATCAAGCCGCAAATGGTTGACATGGCCCAGGCCTTGGGCATGTCGGTTGCGACAGTCTCTCGGGCCTTTCATGGCAGCAGTTTGGTCAGCCAAGCCACGCGCGACAAGGTGCAAGCGCTGGCTCAACACTGGGGCTACACCGTCAACGCGCAGGCTCAAAACCTGCGACTGGGTCATAACAACACGGTTGCGCTCGTGATTCCGTATGACCCAGGCGCTCGGCAGGCCGTGTCTGACCCGTTTTTCCTGAGCATTTTGGGTCGCATCGCTGACGCCTTGACCGACGCGGGCTACGACATGCTCGTGTCGCGCGTGAGCGCCCGCGACTTGGCGGCCTGCGCCAACTTGTTCTCGAGTGGGCGCGCAGGCGGCATCGTCATGATTGGCCAGTGGCTACAGCACAGCCACTTGAACGAGCTGGCCGCGCGGGGCGTGCCCATCGTCGTTTGGGGTGCCAAGATGCCCGACCAAGCGTACTGCGGCGTGGGGAGTGACAACGAGCGCGGGGGTTATTTGGCGGCAGAGCACTTGATCCATCAAGGCCGCACCCAACTGGTGTTCATGGGCGACGTTGATTTGCCCGAAGTGGGGCAGCGCTACCAAGGGTTTTGCCAAGCGATCGATGTGGTGAAGTCAAAAAACAAGCGCAAGGTGGCTAAACCCCTCGTCCTCAAGGTGTCGTTTGAGGGTGAGCAAGCCGCATCAACCATTGGGGATTTTTTCGCAGCGCAACCCGTGGTTGACGGCAAATCGCAACCTCTGGTTGACCGCAAATCGCAACCTGTGGTTGACGGCATCTTTGCAGCAAGCGACTTATTGGCTCTGACCGCGCTGCGCTGCGCGGCCCAACACGGCGTGCAAGTGCCCAAACAATTGTCCGTTGTGGGGTTTGACGACGTGTCCATCGCTGCCTACAGCAGCCCCGCCTTGACGACAATACACCAGCCACTCGCCGCCGCTGCCCTGGCAATCGTCGACAACTTGGTCAAACTGATGCGCGGCGAGGTTGCAACCAGCCAAATGCTGCCGGTTCACCTGGTGACAAGGCAATCAAGCTGAGCTGCATTTGCTATTTTTTTAGTAGCAACAAACCCAATGAATCCGGCGACCAAGTGCCAAAAACATCAAATAAATGGTGTTTTCATGCACTTTGGCGCGTTCTCGACAGGGTCGGGTGCTCGGTCTTTCAGTCGGTGGGACAATCGGGGTCTGTTCAACCTTTGGCAACAACACCATGGTTCCTACCCACCCGTCTGCTGAGGCAGACGCTGACGGCACGCCGGTATCGGTGAAGATTCGCGAGCGCATCAAAGCTGCGAAGCATCGGTTTCATGCCAACGACAACATCGCCGAGTTTTTGAACCCCGGCGACCTCGACAAAATGCTCGAGGAAGTAACCGAGAAAATGCAAGGCGTGCTTGACTCCATGGTCATCGACACCGCCAACGACCACAACAGCCGCGAGACTGCGCGCAGGGTCGCCAAAATGTATTTGCGGGAGGTCTTCAACGGCCGCTACGTGAACGGCCCCAGCGTCACCGAGTTTCCTAACGCCGAGCACCTCAACGAGTTGATGATCGTCGGCCCGATCACCGTGCGCAGCGCCTGCAGCCACCACTTTTGCCCGGTCATTGGCAAGGTTTGGATCGGCATATTGCCCAACGAACACACCAACGTCATCGGCTTGAGCAAATACGCCCGCATGGCCGAGTGGATCATGAACCGGCCACAAATCCAAGAAGAGGCGGTCGTGCAACTGGCTGATTTGATTCAGGTCAAAACCCAGCCCGACGGCATGGCCAT
>JANOPN010000105.1:0-25000 GCA_031421855.1 Comamonadaceae bacterium | reverse complement strand
TCAACTGCGTGCGCGTTGGCATAA
The DNA here is from genome assembly GCA_031421855.1 of Comamonadaceae bacterium. Taxonomy (GTDB): domain Bacteria; phylum Pseudomonadota; class Gammaproteobacteria; order Burkholderiales; family Burkholderiaceae_C; genus JAAFHN01. The sequence goes on along the minus strand of JANOPN010000105.1, from coordinate 24,976 downwards.
CCGACAGTTGCCAAACGGGCTGTGCCCACAATGAGGCAGATGCGAACGACACCGTCAGTGCAGCCGCCAATTGTTTAAACGTCGTCATCTACTTAGCCCGTGAAGTCGATCAGATAAGCGTTGCAAATCCAGCGGCGTGTCGATGTCGTTCACACAGCCATCATCAAGTATTTCAATTTTTATAGCATTAGACTCAATGAATACGGAGACCGCACCCGATTTTCCCTTGCAATTGAGCAAATCCGACCGTTTTGACGCAGCAAAACCGACCGGGTGGCCCAACTGTTCGCCAAAACGGGGCCTCACGGCAAAACGACCGGGCCCGAGCGCCATCAAGGCATCAGCCACTTGGCGAATGGTCGACGCTTGTATGAGGGGCAAATCGGCTGGCAAAAACAACCAGCCTGCATCACTGGGGCAGTCAAATACAGCCTGCGCAATTGAGTCGCCCATGGTGAGCAAGTGTGCGGACGGTTGCACGACATGCATCGGCAACCCTGAGCCTTGCACCGCATTCAAGGTGTGCGCCAACACGGTTTTGCTGCCCAAAATGGCCTCAAGCTTGTGAACCCCGCCGCCAGCATCCAAAAACCGCTGACCTCGCCCAGCAGCCAATACGACAACCGTTGGTGTAGACGTCGACGCGCTCACATTCAAGCGATCAGCTTGGCAAACTGCGCGATATCCACATTGCCGCCCGACAAGATCACACCCACCCGCTTGCCCCGCACGTCAACGGCGCCGCTGAGCACTGCGGCCAAGCCAAGGCAACCGGTGGGCTCAATCACTTGCTTCATGCGCGACGCGCCAAAGCGCATCGCCTCAACCAATTGCGCATCAGTCACGGTCACGATCTCATCCACGCACGCTTGAATCACCGCAAAAGTGAGGTTGCCAAGGGCTTGGGTTTGCGCGCCATCGGCAATTGTCTTGGGTGTGTCAATCGAGACGATTCGACCTGCAGCCTTGCTTTGCTGCGCGTCGTTGCCCGCCGCTGGCTCGACCCCAATGACGCGGCAGCTTGGCGTGAGGTGCTTGGCCACCACCGCGCAGCCTGAGATCAAACCCCCGCCACCCAAACAGACCAAGAGCACATCCAGCGGCCCCACCACGTCAAACAACTCCAGTGCCGCCGTGCCCTGCCCTGCCATCACATGCGGGTGGTTGAACGGTGGAATCAGGGTCATGCCGCGCTCATTGGCCAGTTTGGCCCCGATCGCCTCGCGGTCTTCGGTGTAACGATCAAACCCAATCACCTCCGCGCCATAGCCCTTGGTCGCCGCCACTTTCACGGCCGGTGAGTCGTGCGGCATCACGATGGCTGCCGGAATGCCCAAAATTCGCGCCGACAAAGCAACGCCCTGCGCGTGGTTGCCCGACGAAAACGCCGCCACCCCGCGCTTGCGCTGCTCAGGCGTGAACTGCGACAAGGCATTAAACGCCCCGCGAAACTTGAACGCCCCCATGCGCTGCAAATGCTCCGCCTTGAAAAACAACTCAGCCCCGCTCGATGCGTTGGCGGTCGCCGACTTCAAAACCGGCGTGACATGGGCATGGCCCTCAAGTCGCTCGGCGGCCTCAACAACATCGTCAAAATCAATCGGTAACTTCGTCATCAAAAGCCCCCAATCACTTGGCAAACAGCGACTTGATATCCGCAAAAGCCTTGAACTCAATCGCATTGCCAAAGGGGTCCAAGAAAAACATCGTGGCCTGCTCCCCCGGCTCGCCCTTAAAACGAATATAGGGCTCAATGATGAAGCTCGTGCCAGCGGCGCGAAGCGACTCAGCCAAGGCTTGCCACTCGGGCATGTTCATCACCAAGCCAAAATGGCGCACCGGCACGCCGTGCCCGTCAACCTCACTGGTCGCACCGGTGGTGTCCATGCCCGCACACACATGCGCCACGATCTGATGACCATGGAAGTCGAAATCCACCCAGTCCGAACTGCTGCGCCCCTCGGGGCAACCCAGCAAGCCCCCATAAAAAGCGCGGGCACGGTCAAGATCAGTAACGGGAAAGGCAAGGTGGAAAGGTTGCATGCACAAGATGGTAGCAGCCAGCCCGAATTCGCCCTTTTTTTGGACAAAAAGGGCGAATCAACTGAATAATTCAAGAAAATCCTCATTGGCCACCGAATCCATTGAACTCATTGCTATCGATTTGTGATTTACCTGAAAACACTTCAATCACCCATTGGCGTAATTCCAAATCAAACCCGCCGACAATGTGGGCATGAACTCGACCGCCTTAGCTGACCTGCGCAAAACCTACAGCCGCGCTGAACTTAACGAATCTGACGCGGGTGTCGATCCGCTGGTTTTGTTTCAGCGGTGGCTCAATGAGGCGATTGCGGCGCAGGTGCCTGAGCCCAACGCGATGACTTTGGCAACGGTTGGCAGCAACTTGCGACCGAGTACCCGGATCGTGCTCGTCAAGGGCTGCGACGTGCGCGGGTTGGTTTGGTTCACGAATTTCGACAGCCAAAAGGGCCAAGAATTGGCCGGCAACCCGTTTGCGGCGCTGCAGTTTCATTGGGTGGAGTTGGAGAGATGCGTTCGCATCGAGGGCACAGTGAGCCGAATTGACGACGCAGAGAGTGACGCGTATTTTCACAGCCGCCCGCTGGACTCGCGCGTGGGCGCATGGGCCAGTCCGCAAAGCCAAGTGATTGGGCACCGAGGCGAGCTCGATGCCGAGGTGGCCCGAATCAACGCCGCGAACGGGCTGCACATCAACGAAGCGGGTCGCACAGTCAGTGACGACCCCAGTCAAGCACGACCCATTGCGCGGCCTGCTCATTGGGGTGGGTATCGCCTCAAGCCGGATTTATGGCAGTTTTGGCAAGGCCGGCCCAGTCGGCTACACGATCGCTTGCGTTTCACCCACTCGCCAAGCGGTGAGTGGCTCCGCGAGCGATTGGCACCTTAGGCACCGCGTCAGGGCCAAATTGATCGACCGGCGCGGGCTTCGGCCAGTGTCCAGATGCACAGCGCAGTAAAGAGCGCGGCGAAGGCCCAAATCGCGCGTTTTGCCCAGGCCGTCGAAGCACCGAGGATGGTCAAAAGCAACGCAAAGGCGGGGACAAAGTGCATGGCATGAACACCCAAAAAGTGCGCCACGCGCAAGTCACCCCCCGTGCGCGACCAGTTCATGACGGGCACGCCGCCTGCATCGGTGCGAACGCCGCCCACCCAGTGGCCGGCGGCTTGGGCGCTCATGTAACCGCCAAAGGTGCTGCCCAAGACAAAGGTCATGATCAAGCCCAGAACGATGGCCAGCTTGGCATGGGGCGACAAAGCGTAGTCGCTACGGCGCGCCAACAGCACGGCCAAAGCCAGGGATGCGCTGATGAGGAAAACCGCGCCGACGCCCATGAGCGAGTACATGGTCGCATCAAGGCGGGTGCTGATGTTGAAGTGAGACGCAGCACCTTGAGACGCTTTCAGGGCGACATATGCGACCTCAAAAACACCTGTGGTCACCGCTACCCAGACAACGTAATTGGCGGTTCGGGTGCGAAGCGCAGCGCGCGACAGCCACGACATGAAGAGCGCCAAAGTGAGCAAATACACACCAGTTGATACCAAGAACTTCCACGGTTTGACCCAAACCCCAACCCCTTGAAACTGCCGGACATCAAACTGGCCAAGGGTTGCAACCATCACCGACAACGCGAGCATGACTGCGCCGACCCAAAACAAAGGGGGTGCGGCGGCTCGCGAGCGAGCGATGTGTCCGCGCCAGTCAATGCTGGCGCGAGGTGATTGATTGAGTTCAGAAGTGGTCATGAATAGAGTTTGCGAGGTTTAACCGAGATTGGCAATTGGCCGACGACGTGTCGATCCCGCGATTTTGAAGTTTTGCCACACACTACACAACTGCAAGATTTCAGACATCTGAATTGCATTTTTGAACAACCGAGCCAAGAAAAAACCCGCTCGACTTGCACCGAGCGGGTTTTTGACGAGAACTGCTTCGAATTACTTCTTGGCGGCGCTGGCTGAGTCTTTGGCAGCTGGTGCTTTGTCGTCTTTCTTAGCGTCCTTGGCCATTGGCTTGTCGCCAGCTTTTGCAGCATCGGCTTTTGCCTTCTTGTCGGCATCGGCTTTCGCTTTGGCATCAGCTTTGGCTTTTTTGGCTTCGTCAGCTTTGGCCTTTTTGTCGGCTTCGGCTTTGGCTTTCATGTCGGCTTTGGCTTTTTTCTCTTCGTCAGCCTTGGCCTTGGCTTCGGCTTTTGGATCCGCTTTCTTCATGTCAGCGGCTTTTGATGCGGCAGCGGCTGGTGCGGCGGCGGCAGCAGCTGGCTTGGCATCCTTTTTGTCGTCAGGCTTGGCGGCGGCTTTTGCGTCAGCTTTGGCCATTGGCTTGTCGTCTTTTTTGTCGGCTGCTTTGGCTGGTGCCGGTGCGCCTTTGAAGCCTTGACCGTTGACGGTCAGACCTTCAGACGAGAACTTGGCAGCGTTGGTGTCGCCAACGCCGTTGACGCGCGTGACCAAATCAGTCCAGTCTTTGAAGTTGCCTTTTTTGCGTTCATCCAAAATTTTGGTCGAAATGCCTGGGCCAATGCCCTTGATGCTGTCGAGCTGGGCGGCGGTGGCATTGTTGACATCAACAGCAGCAAACGATGCAACCGCGTACAACATGGCCACAAGAGCCAAGAATTTTTTCAACATGAGGATTCCTTTTTCTGAACAAACCGCCCGAAATGTCGGGACCGCTGGACTTACAACGCAGCCCGACACCGGGGGTTGACGGTGATCGCCGCAAATTTCCAATGACTTTTAGTGCTGCTCCATGAGCAAGCGCATGTAGCGCCCAACGCCAGTGGCAACATCCGCAAAAGTGTGCGTACAACCGACCCCGCGCAAGGCGCTCAGGTCGGCCTGGGTGTAGCACTGGTATTTGCCCTTCAAAGCATCTGGAAAGGGAAAATATTCAAGAATTCCGGCATTGGTCGCCGATTCTATTGAGTTAGCTGCTACATTTTTTGACGAGACATTTGACAACACTGCGGCAGCCACATCGTTGAAACTCTGCGCCCGACCGGTGCCTAAGTTGAAAATGCCACGGGCTTGCGGATGGTCAAGAAACCACAGGTTGACGGCCACCACATCGTCAACGTGGATGAAGTCGCGCAGCTGCGCACCGGCTGCGTAGCCGCCGTATTCACCAAAAAGTTTAACTTTTCCCTCAGTCTTGAATTGATTGAACTGGTGAAACGCCACACTGGCCATTCGGCCTTTGTGTTGTTCGCGCGGGCCATAGACGTTGAAATAGCGAAAGCCCGCGATTTGGTTGTTGGCACGGGCAAGCTCCAAGCCAAACTCGCGGCGCAGGCGCTGGTCAAACAAAAGTTTGGAATAGCCATAAACATTGAGTGGGCGCTCGCAGTCAGGGCGCTCAACAAACTCAGACGAGCCGCCATAAACCGCAGCTGACGAGGCGTACATGAGCCGAGTGCCCTGCGCTTGGCACGAGGCCAACAAATCGCACGACACGCCATAGTTGTTGCGCATCATGTACTGACCGTTGGTCTCCATGGTGTCGGAGCACGCACCTTCATGAAACGCCGCCTCAACTCGCCCAAACTCGCCACGGGCGAAGCGGGGGTAAAAGTCGGCAGCATCGACATAGTCGGCGATTGACAAATCAGCCAAATTTTTAAACTTGTCGCCTTGCGTGAGGTCGTCAACGGCGATGATGTCGTCAATGCCGCGCGCGTTGAGCCCGGCGACGATGTTGGCGCCAATGAAGCCGGCCGCGCCGGTGACGATGATTCTCATGTTCCGTCTCCTCAATTGAGCGGGCTTGCCAGCAGCTCGGCCAAGCTGCACGTGGCCGTGCCAAACTTACCCACCACCACGCCGCCAGCCCGGTTAGCCCACGGCATCGCTGCTCGAAGGCTCATGCCACTGGCGACCAAGGCGGCCATGGCCGCAATCACCGTGTCGCCCGCACCCGTGACGTCAAAAACCTCACGGGCCACAGCCTTGATGCTAAGCGCACCGTCGGCATCAAAAAGCGTCATGCCCTCTTCGCTGCGGGTGAGCAACAAGGCGTCAAGCGACAACGATGTGCGCAGCGCGTGCGCTTTGGCATGCAAATCGGCCTCGCTAGACCAAGGACCAATGACGGCGGCCAACTCTGCCCGGTTGGGGGTGATGCAGCTGGCGCGGGCGTAGCGGCTGTAGTCGCTGCCCTTGGGGTCGATCAAGATCGGAACACCTGCCGAACGAGCCAGCTCAATCATGTCGCTGACATGGGCCAAACCGCCTTTGCCGTAGTCGGAGAACAAAACGGCGGTGTGCTGCGGCAAAATTTGAGCGAACTGCTCGCTTTGGGAGGCCAGTATTTCGCGCTCAGGCGCGTTTTCAAAGTCCATGCGAATCAACTGCTGCTGGCGACCAATCACCCGCAACTTGACCGTGGTCTTGAGAAGGGCGTCGCGCCCAAAATGCGGGTCGATGCCGGTGCCTGCGACCAACGCCTCCAACTTGTGGCTGGCTTCGTCGTCGCCGACAACCGTGAGCAGCGACGCACGCGCACCCAGCGTGACGACGTTGTACGCGACGTTAGCCGCCCCTCCCACGCGCTCTTCTTCGCGGGTGACGCGCACCACGGGCACCGGCGCCTCGGGTGAGATGCGGTCAACGCTGCCGTACCAATAGCGGTCCAACATCGAGTCACCCACGACCAAGACTTTGGCAGCGCGAAGGCCCTCAGCGCTTGGACTCACAGCAGGTTTTTGTGGTGGGTTGGTGATTGCCATGTTCAAAGTTCTTCCACGCGTTTGGCCGGCAAACCGTCCCAAGTTTGGCAGCCAGGGCATTGCCAAAAGTGCTGTTGAGCGACAAACCCGCAGGCAACGCAGCGGTAACGTTGAAGCGGCATGACGGCTTGGTCGAGGGCGCGCTGCACTTGCGGGTGAAACTGCTCATGTTCCAAACGTTCTTGTGCCATCCACCGAGTGGCGGCGATCAGGGAAGGTTTGCGGTCCAAATGGCTCATGAATTCGGCGCGTGCCGCGTCAGCAGAGTCGGCACCGTTGGCCAATGCCTGCATGAGGTCAATGGCAGGGACCGCCTCGTTGGCGTTTCGAATCAAATCCAGCACGCGGGTCAGGGCAGTTGAATCCGTTGCCGCCAGGGTCTTGGCGAGCTCGACCATTTCACAAGCAACCAAGGGCAGGTTTTGGGGCGAATGCTTGGCGAGCGAAAAAAACGCATCCAGCGCAGACGCAGGCTGCCCACGCGTCGACTCCAACCGGGCCCGTTCGACCCACGCGCGCGACACCGTCGGCGCAAGCGTCGTCGCCTCAGCGAGCAGATCAAACGCTTTGGCGGCATCGGCACCATGCGCTTGCTCGCACAGGTAGTGCGCCATGCGGCCATCGAGGCTTGCCAGCAACTGGCGGGTTGCTGGCTCGATGGTGCCACTGTCGGTGGCCAAAGCCATGCCGCGCAAATCGCGGGCCATTCGAATGGCGGCGGCCCAGTCTCGCCCACGCTCAAAAACAGCGAGCAAGGCAATTCGGGCATCAAGCTCAAAACGCGTACCGAGCAGTGCTTCGTAAGCAGTTTGGGTGCGATCGAGCAGCCCAGCCTTCCAGTAGTCTTGGGCAAGCGCGTGCTGCGCGCGCAGACGGTCATCGCTTGATACGTCGCCCCGGGCGATCAGGTGCTCGTGAACACGCACGGCGCGCTCGTAGTCGCCCTTGCTGCGAAACAGCCTCCCCAGGGCGAAGTGCAGTTCAGACGCATCGGGGTCAATCTCGACGGCTTCGATGAATGCATCAATGGCTTGGTCTTGCTTATCGTTGAGCAAGTGATTCAGGCCGCGAAAATACGCTTTGGGCGCACGGCGGTTTTCCAGGCGGAGTTGGCGAAAATCAAAACGCGACGCGCCCCAGCCCAGCGCAAACGCCAGCGGCAAACCCAGCAAAAGCCAAGTCCAGTCAAGCCCCATGGGGTCGACTCACTGGACCCAAGCCTGCGCCATTGGGGCTTGGGGTCGTTAGGTTTGGCATTTGTTGGGTCAGGCCTGTTGCGTGGGCGGCGCGAATTTTGCGGCGTCGCCACCAGCGGGGCGTCATGCCCAAAGCACCCACGGCAACACCGATGGCAAAGGCCAGTAGCACGACAAGAACCAACGGCGCTTGCCAGTGGTGCCCGAAGAAGAAATTCAATTGCACCAGGTTCGGGTTGTTCAGTGCGAACGCGAACAAAGTGAAAAAAATGGCTGCACGAAGCAGCCATTTCAGAGTCCAAACGAGGCTTTTCATGCCCGCTATTTTAGGTGTCCGCTGCCGGTTGGCAGGGACCCTGACAGCTTGGCCGCCCGGGGCTTGGCACTTGGCGTTGCCACGACCGCACCCATGGCGTCAACCGACTCACGCAAGGCTTTGCCGGGTTTGAAATGCGGCACCCGCTTCTCAGGAATGATGACCGACTCGCCCGAGCGCGGGTTGCGCCCGACGCGAGGCGGGCGACGCGTGACGCTGAAGCTGCCAAAACCACGAATCTCGATCCGATGACCGCGCACCAAAGCGTCGCCCATCGCATCCAAAATGGTTTTGACAGCCTGCTCAGCATCCCGCGCCGTGAGGTGCGGGAATCTGAGCGCCAGCGCCACAACGAGGTCGGACCGGGTCATGCCTGAACAGGTGTCTCTGACTCAAGCTCAGATCAGCTGTTGCCGTTGTCAAGCTTGGCGCGCAGCAGCGCGCCCAAGCTGGTCGTGCCCGCATTGCCACGGTCACGCTCATTCACAACCGCCATGGCTTCTTGCTGGTCGGCAGCATCTTTGGCCTTGATCGACAACTGAATGTTTCGGGTCTTGCGGTCGATGTTGACCACGATGCAGCTGACTTCGTCGCCTTCTTTGAGCACGTTGCGTGCGTCTTCAACGCGGTCGCGGCTGATCTCTGAAGCGCGCAAATAACCCAGGATTTCTTGGCCCAGGTCAATTTCAGCACCTTTGGCGTCAACAGTTTTGACTTTGCCGGACACTGCCGCGCCCTTGTCGTTGATCGACACGAACGTGGTGAACGGGTCAGCGTCGAGCTGTTTGATGCCCAAGCTGATGCGCTCGCGGTCGACGTCAACTGCCAAAACCAAGGCTTCAATGTCTTGGCCCTTCTTGTAGTTGCGCACAGCGGCTTCGCCTGGCTCGTTCCATGACAGATCGGACAGGTGAACCAAGCCGTCGATGCCAGCAGCCAAACCAACGAACACGCCAAAGTCGGTGATTGACTTGATGGGGCCTTTGACACGGTCGCCGCGCTTGAAGTTTTGCGCAAATTCTTGCCATGGATTGGCTTTGCACTGCTTCATGCCCAACGAGATGCGACGCTTGTCTTCGTCGATTTCCAAAACCATGACTTCGACTTCTTGGCCCAGAGTCACGAGTTTGTTTGGCGCGACGTTTTTGTTCGTCCAATCCATCTCGGAGACGTGCACCAAGCCCTCGATGCCGGGTTCGATTTCGACAAATGCGCCGTAGTCGGCGATGTTGGTGATCTTGCCAAACAAACGGGTGTTGCTTGGGTAGCGGCGTGAAACGCCCATCCACGGGTCGTCGCCCATTTGCTTGAGGCCCAAAGACACGCGGTTTTTCTCGGTGTCGAACTTGAGCACTTTTGCGGTGAGCTCTTGACCGGGTTGCACCACCTCGCTTGGGTGACGCACACGACGCCATGCCATGTCGGTGATGTGCAGCAAACCGTCGATGCCGCCGAGGTCGACGAATGCGCCGTATTCGGTGATGTTTTTCACGACACCGTTGACGATCGAGCCTTCACGCAAGGTCTCCATCAACTTGGCGCGCTCTTCGCCCATGCTGGCTTCAACCACGGCACGGCGGCTCAACACCACGTTGTTGCGTTTGCGATCGAGTTTGATGACTTTGAACTCAAGGGTTTTGTTCTCGTACGGGGTCAAGTCTTTGATCGGACGGGTCTCGATCAGCGAACCCGGCAAGAATGCACGGATGCCGTTGACCAACACGGTCAAGCCGCCTTTGACTTTGCCGCTGGTCGTGCCAGTGACGAAGTCGCCCGACTCAAGCGCGCGCTCAAGTGACAACCACGAGGCCAAACGCTTGGCCGTGTCGCGGCTCAAAATCGTGTCGCCGTAGCCGTTTTCAAAGTTGCCAATCGCAACTGACACGAAGTCACCAATGGTGACTTCGATTTCGCCCACGTCGTTCTTGAATTCTTCAATGGCGATGTACGCCTCTGACTTAAGGCCAGCGTTCACGACCACAAAATTGTGGTCAACGCGCACCACCTCTGCGGTGATGACTTCGCCTTGGCGCATTTCCGAGCGCGTCAGGGATTCTTCAAAAAGGGCTGCAAATGATTCTGACATGGAATTTCCAGTTCGGTCCCGGTATCTATTGGGCTAGCTGCTACCAAAGAAGTAGCTGTTTGGCGACAATTTGATTCGTGGACGCTTGCGAAGCGGCGCGAAAAGCGACCGACCCGCGGGGGTTATCGTGAGTGAATCCTCTTGAGCGCAGCGCTGGTACGCTGGCGGCTGTGCCGCCGCAACCGGGCCATGCTAAACGCATTCCAATAGGCGGCGACCACGAGTCGCATGTCGAAACAGTGCTCAAAAGGGTCGTGTTTGCTGCCACCAATCCAACACAATTTGCACCGATTCCTCGATGCTCAGGTTTGAATTGTCTAGGTGGCGAGCGTCCGCGCTAGGCTTCAAGGGCGCAGATGATCGCTGTGTGTCGCGGGCATCGCGCGCCTCCAAATCCGAGCGCAGGTCTTCTATTTTAGCAGGATTTCCCTTTGAAATCAATTGCTTATGCCGCCGCTCGGCGCGCGCCTGGGCACTGGCCGTCAAGAACACCTTGAGAGGCGCGTTTGGAAAAATCACGGTGCCCATGTCGCGCCCGTCTGCCACCAAGCCAGGCAACTTTTGAAGGCTGAGTTGCAAGCCCACCAAAGCGTGTCGCACTTTCGGGTGGGCCGACACTTGGCTTGCCGCCATGCCGGTGGCCTCGGCGCGCAAATCGTCAGTGATGTCAATACCGCCGAGCAAAACCTGGGTTTGAGCGCCCGCGCCGTCAAAGCGAATCGCAAGCGCGCTGGCCAATGCTGCGACAGCCGCTTCGTCATCCAGCGCCACCCCCGCGCGAATCGCTGCTAACGCCGTTGCGCGGTACAACGCGCCTGAATCCAAGTAGTGATAACCCAGCCTTTCAGCCACCAAAGAGGCCAGCGTGCCCTTGCCTGAGGCGGTCGGGCCGTCGATGCAAAGCACCGGTATGGCTGATGCATTCACGGTCGCCACATCGAAAAGCGTCTCGAAATACTGCGGAAAAGTCTTGCCAACGCAGGCCGGGTCTTCAATCCGAACCGGAACGCGGCCATTGAACGCCGCGAGCGACAAGCACATCGCCATGCGGTGGTCGTCGTAGGTGCGGATGGTGGCCGCCTTGAATTGCTCACGCGGCAGCGGGTGAACTCTGAGCCAGTCGCGCCCCTCATCGACTTGCGCACCGAGCTTGCGCAACTCAGTGGCCATGGCGGCGATGCGGTCGGTTTCCTTGACGCGCCAACTCGCGATGTTGCGCAAGGTGCTGGGGCCGTCGGCGTACAAGGCCATCACCGCCAAGGTCATTGCCGCGTCAGGGATGTGGTTGCAATCCAGGTCGATGGCCTTGAGCGGCCAGGAGCCAGGGCGCACGCGCATGGAACCGGTTTGCAACGCGATGTTTGCGCCCATGGCGCAAGCCGCGTCGACAAATGCGATGTCGCCTTGAATGGCGCCTGCGCCGACACCCACGACTTCTAGGCCATCAAAATCACGGTATGAGTCATTTTTTACATCATTTTGGCCATTGATCACCGGATTCATTGATGCAGCAGCTATGAAATAAGTAGCAGACGAAGCATCCGCCTCGACCAAAAAGTTACCCGGCGACTGGTAGCGTGAACCCGCTGAGATCGTGAACCGAGACCAGGCCTGTCGACGCACCACCACGCCAAACTGGCCCAGCAACGCCAACGTGATGTCGATGTATGGCTTGGAAATCAGCTCGCCAATCACGTCAATGTGGATGTCTTGACTCGCGATTTGCGGCAAAGCCATCAGCAAACCCGTCAAAAACTGGCTCGACACATCGCCTCGGACGGCAATGGCTTGACTCAAATCCACCGCCGGTGCGTCAATTCGCAGCGGCGGAAACCCGACTTGCCCCAGATAGCTGACTCGACAACCCAGCGGCGTGAGCGCGTCAACCAGATCCCCGATTGGGCGCTCGTGCATGCGAGGCGTGCCACGCAAGGTGTAGCTTCCGCCTCGAAGCGCCAGTGCTGCAACCAAGGGCCGCATGGCAGTGCCAGCGTTACCCAAAAACAGATCAATTGGCGCGCCATTGGGGTCCGAACTCGGCACGGTCTCGGGCAAGCCGGTCACGCGCACGACATCGGCTGAAATCACCTCGACCCGACCGCCCAATTGGTCAATCGCCTGTCGCATGACGCGGGTGTCGTCGGACTCCAATATGCCGTTGAGCGTCGTGATTTCGCCTGAGCAAAGCGCCGCAAGCAGCAACGCCCGGTTTGAAATGCTTTTGGAGCCTGGAAGCACCACGCGGCCAGTTAGCCGCTCAAGCGGTGGCACGTCAAGGAATTGTGTTGAATACATGTCTGCGCGATGTCGAATTGACGTGGGGTGCCACGCCGCTGCGACTAGCGCCCTTTCATCTTCCAGCCCAAGCGCGCGGCGCTGGCTTGGTGAATGGCGTTTTCAAGTGCGTCGCCGTTTTCGCTCTCGATCATCGTCCAAAGGGCATCTAAGGTGCGGCGAAACAGCTTGATTTGCGCGATGGTTTCGTGGCGATTGGCCATGATCACATCGCGCCACATTTCGGGGTCGCTTGCGGCAATGCGAGTGAAGTCGCGAAATCCAGGCCCAGCGAGTTCCAAAAACTCCTTTGCTTGGGGCTGCCCAGTCACGCTCAGCATGTAAGCAAAAGCGATCAAATGTGGCATGTGGCTGACCGCTGCGTAAGCGCTGTCGTGGGCCTCTGGCGACATTTTGCTCACGTGCGCACCGATCGCTGTCCACAAGTCAGTGGCGCGCTTCAATTGCAGCGTTTGCGTGCGCTCAATGGGCGTGAGGATGACTTGGCGGTTGCGAAACAAGTCCGCATCGGCGTGCTCAACGCCCGACTGCTCTTTGCCCGCAATCGGGTGGCATGGCACAAAGACACCAATGTCGTCTCGCAGCACGCGCCGCGCGGCGTCGACGACATCGCGCTTGGTTGAGCCCACGTCCATGATCAAAACGTCTGACTTCACCAAATGGCGAATGGCTTTGAGTGTGCTCTCGGTAGCCGACACTGGCACGGCCAAAAGCACGACATCAGCCCCAGACACCGCCAACAGCGCAGATGGCGCTTCAACATCGATCACGCCCATTTGGCGCGCTTTCTCAGTCGTTGATGGTGATTTGCTGTACCCAACGACCCGCTTCACAAGGCCCGCTCGTTTCATGGCCAGGGCAAAAGAGCCCCCCATCATCCCGCATCCAATTAAGCCAAGTTGTTCAAACATAAGAATTGATTTTATGGGCGCGAACCGTCAAACAACGACGTACTCACCCAATACTTTGAAGTAAGCGCACAAAGATTCCAGCTCGCTGAGCGCTTGGGCCACATGGGCATGGTTGCGGTGACCGACGATTTCGATATAAAAGTAGTACTCCCACTGCCCGGAACGCGCCGGACGCGACTCAAACCGCGTCATCGACACACCGTGCACCTTGAGCGGCACGAGCAAATCGTGCACCGCACCGGGGCGGTTGGGAACTGAGATCACCAAACTGATGCAGTCGCGACTGCCCGCAACCTGTGTGGGCAGACTCGGCGGCACGCTGCCAGGCAAGCAAATCACGCCAAAACGGGTGCGGTTGTGGGCGTCATCCTGAATGCCGGGTGCAACGACCGTCAAACCAAACTCGGCCGCGGCGCGATCGCTGGCGATGCCCGCCCACGTGGGGTTGCCAGCCGCCAAACGCGCGCCTTCGGCGTTGCTGGTGGCCGCAACCCGCTCGGCGTGCGGCAGATGCGCAGACAACCAAGCTTGGCACTGTGCCAGCGCCTGCGGGTGCGCATGCACCGCCATCACTTGACTCAAATCGGTCTGGGTGGCCAACAAATTGTGTCGCACCCAAAGCGATACCTCGCCAACGATGCTCAGCGGTGAGTCGCGCAGCAGGTCAAGGGTGCGCGCGACCACGCCCTCGGTTGAGTTTTCAATCGGCACCACGCCAAACTGCGCTGCGCCCGACGCAGCAGCGCGAAACACCTCGTCGATGTTGACGCAGGGCACGCTTTCAAGCGCTGAACCAAAATAGTCGCGCGCGGCTTGTTCGCTGAAGGTTCCAGCTGGGCCCAAATACGCCACCCGTTGTCCGCCTTCGAGTTTGCGCGCGGCCGACATGATCTCGCGCCAAATCGGGCCGATGCTCTCGCCAAGCAAGGGTCCGCTGTTACGCGCCTGCAAACTCGCCACGATTTGGCGCTCCCGTTCCGGCCTGAACACAGGCGAGCCTTCGGCCTTTTTGAGTTCGCCAACCTCCAGCACCACTCGGGCGCGTCGGTTGAGCAATTCGAGCAAATCGCTGTCGATCGCGTCAATCGAGCGTCGCAGCTCATTCAATGTGACGCGCGAATTCATGCAGCGTGCTCCGATTCAAAATCCGCCATCATGGCCACGAGGGCAGCAACGCCATCAATCGGCATCGCGTTGTAGAGGCTTGCGCGCATGCCGCCAACGGCTTTGTGGCCTTTGAGCTGGAGCAAGCCTTCGCGCTGGGCATGAGCCAAAAAAGCCGTGTTCAGGGCATCGTCGCGCAGGAAAAACGGCACGTTCATGCGGCTTCGACAAGCGGCGTCGATGGGGTTGCTATACAAGCGAGACTGGTCAATCGCGCCGTAAAGCCGATCAGCCTTGGCCTGAGCGCGGCGAGACATCTCAGCCACGCCACCTTGGGACTTGACCCAAGCAAAGACCAAACCGGCGACGTAAATGGCATAGGTTGGCGGCGTGTTGTACATCGAGTCGTTTTTGGCCACAGTTGCGTAGTGAAACGCGCTAGGGCAGATCGCAAGGGCTCGGTCAAGCAAGTCCTCGCGCACGACCACGATGGTCAACCCAGCGGGGCCAAGATTTTTTTGTGCCCCCCCAAAGGCCAGCCCAACGCGAGACCAATCAACGACGCGGCTCAACACGTGTGATGAAAAATCAACCACCAGCGGCGCGGCGCAGCCCAAGGCTTTTAAGTCGGGCAATTCGGCAAACTCCACGCCGTTGATCGTCTCATTGCCACAAATGTGCACGTAAGCGGCATTCGAGCTGATTCGCCATTGCGAAGCACTGGGAATACCCAGCGTGCCGTCCACGTCGGCGGCAATGTTGACTGGCGCATATTTGGCCGCCTCAGCGCTCGACTTTTTGCTCCACACGCCCGTGTGAACAAAATCGACCACACTGCCGCGCGACAAGTTCATTGGGACAATGGCGTTTTCACCCAAGCCGCCACCTTGCATGAACAAGATCTTGAACGACTCAGGTATCGCCATCAGCTCGCGAAAATCAGCCAAGGCCTGCGCGTGAATCTCGCCAAAATGCCGCCCTCGGTGGCTCATCTCCATGACGCTCATGCCGCTGCCGTGCCAATTGAGCATCTCGTTTGCGGCTTGCTGCAATACCGCCTCAGGTATCGCCGCCGGGCCGGCGGAGAAGTTAAAGGGACGAGCACTCATCGCACTTGAACCCAAAACCGGCACTGAAACTGCCCAAAACACTCTTTTTGATGGAATATCAGCACTTGGTCGCCGGATTCATTGAGTTTGTTGCTATATAAATGATAGTTATCAGATCAACGAAAAGCGTCAATCTGACGTCGGCTCAGAACCCGTGTCGCTGGTGCTGCCCGCATCGCCTTGCGAACTGGCCTGCGCGCTGTCGATTGGACCCTCAACGCCGCCTTCAGCCGCAGCCTCCAATTCCGGCTCAACTGCTGCGTCGTTTTCCATGATGCGCTGCACGCCGCTGAGCTTGGCTCCAGCATCGAGCGCCATCAGCGTGACCCCTTGCGTCGCGCGGCCCAGCTCGCGAATCTCGCTGACGCGTGTTCGCACAACGACACCGGTGTCGGTGGCAAACATGACTTCGTCGTCAGGGTGAACCAAAGTCGCCGCGACAACTTTGCCGTTGCGCTCGCTTTGAGAGATCGCAATCATGCCCTTGGTGCCGCGTCCGTGGCGGGTGTACTCGGTGATCGCGGTGCGCTTGCCGTAGCCGTTTTCGGTGGCGGTGAGCACGCTTTGCTGGTCGTCTTGGGCAACCAGCATCGCAATGACCGATTGACCCTCTTCCATGTTCATGCCGCGCACGCCGCGCGTGTTGCGGCCCGTTGGACGGACATCGTTTTCGTCAAACCGCACGGCCTTTCCCGAGTCGCTGAACAACATCACGTCGTGTTTGCCATCGGTCAGGCTCGCTCCGACCAAAAAGTCGCCGTCGTCGAGGTCAACTGAAATGATGCCGGCTTTGCGGGGGTTACTGAAGTCATCCAGCGCCGTCTTCTTCACGGTGCCCATGCTCGTGGCCATGAACACGAAATGATCGGCGGGGAATGTGCGGTTGGCCCCAGTCAGCGGCAACACCACGTTGATCTTTTCGCCTTCTTGCAGCGGAAACATGTTGACGATTGGCTTGCCACGTGCCCCGCGAGAGCCGGTGGGGACCTCCCAAACCTTGAGCCAATACATGCGACCCCGGTTGGAAAAACACAGCATCCAGTCGTGCGTGTTTGCAATGAAGAGCTGGTCGATCCAGTCGTCTTCTTTGGTTGCGGCGGCCTGTTTGCCGCGCCCACCGCGTTTTTGCGCACGGTACTCGCTCAAGGCCATGCTCTTGATGTAGCCCGAGTGCGACAGGGTGACCACCATGTCGGTGGGCGTGATCAAGTCTTCGGTTCCAAGATCTTGTGCGTTGTGAACGATCTCGCTGCGACGCGCACCCAGTTTGGTTTGGCCAAACTCGGTTTTCAAGATGTTCAGCTCTTCGCTGATGATGACGTTGACGCGCGAGTCCTTGGCCAAAATGTCGAGTAAATCCTCGATTTCGCTCATGATTTGCTTGTATTCGCCCAGCACCTTGTCTTGCTCAAGACCCGTCAAGCGGGCCAGGCGCATGTCCAAAATCGCCTGTGACTGCTCATCGCTGAGCTTGTACAGGCCGTCGCTTTGCATGCCGAAGCCCTTGCCCAGCCACTCGGGGCGGTAGTCGTCGGCGTTGACCATGCTGCCGTCGTCGCGGGTGCGGGTCAACATGGCGCGCACCAAGCTGCTGTCCCAGGCGCGGGTCATCAGCTCGGTTTTGGCTACAGGCGGCGTGGGTGAGTTGCGAATGATCGCGATGAAATCGTCCAAGTTGGCCAACGCAACCGCTTGACCCTCCAGCAAATGGCCCTTTTTGCGCGCTTCTTTCAACGCAAACACGGTGCGCCGCGTCACCACTTCGCGCCGGTGCTCTAAAAACACCGTAATCAAGTCTTTGAGGTTGCAAAGCTTGGGCTGTCCGTCCACCAAGGCAACCATGTTGATGCCAAACGTGTCTTGCAACTGAGTTTGCTTGTAGAGGTTGTTCAGCACCACCTCGGGCACCTCGCCACGACGAAGCTCAATCACCAAACGCATCCCTGACTTGTCAGACTCGTCTTGTATGTGGCTGATGCCTTCGATTTTCTTCTCGTGAACGAGCTCGGCAATGCGCTCTTGCAGCGTCTTTTTGTTGACCTGATAGGGCAACTCATCGATGATGATTGACTGCCGCTGGCCCTTGTCAATGTCTTCAAAATGGCATTTTGCGCGCATGACGACCCGACCGCGCCCCGTGCGATAGCCGTCTTTGACGCCTTCAATGCCGTAAATGACGCCCGCCGTGGGGAAGTCTGGCGCCGGGATGATCGCCATCAAATCGTCGATGCTGGCCTGCGGGTTGTGCAGCATGTGCAAGCACGCGTCGACGACTTCGTTGAGGTTGTGGGGCGGGATGTTGGTGGCCATACCCACCGCGATGCCGGATGAGCCGTTGATGAGCAAATTGGGCAGTTTGGCGGGCAAAACCAGGGGTTCTTGCTCGCTGCCGTCGTAGTTAGGCCCGAAATTGACGGTTTCGCGGTCAATGTCGGCGAGCATTTCGTGAGCGATTTTCGACAAGCGAATCTCGGTGTATCGCATGGCGGCCGGGTTGTCGCCGTCGACTGAGCCGAAATTGCCTTGGCCGTCAACCAGCATGTGGCGCAACGAAAAATCTTGAGCCATGCGAACGATGGTGTCGTACACCGCGCTGTCGCCGTGCGGGTGATATTTACCAATCACGTCACCCACGATGCGGGCCGACTTCTTGTACGGGCGGTTCCAGTCGTTGTTGAGCTCGTGCATCGCGAACAACACGCGGCGATGCACCGGCTTGAGACCATCGCGCGCGTCGGGCAGCGCCCGCCCGACGATCACGCTCATGGCGTAGTCCAAATAGCTGCGCCGCATCTCGTCTTCTAAGCTGATCGGGATGGTTTCTTTGGCGAATGAAGTCATGGAAGGCGTACCCTAGCGACGAGTTGGGCCGCTGCGGGTGCGACGACCGAAAAAGTCAACCTCAAATTGTATGCGGGGCCGGTTTGTGGTGACTTCGGCTCGGAAAACGCCTCAAAAATCGGCGAACTATCCGCATTTATGATGATGACAGCGAAGCAGCCCGCCGCTAAGCTCGGCCAACAACCGCCCGCCTCTCAACCCGCGTCAACGCATCAACCCATGTCCAACGCACCGTGGCTACCTTTCGTCAATCGCTTTTTCGCGATGCTGGTCGCGTTTTGCTTGTTCATGTGCCAAGCCGCCCACGCGTCTGAGCGCGTCGCCTTGGTCGTCGGCAATTCAACCTACAAAACGTCGCCGCTGTTCAACCCCGAGAACGACGCACGCGACATGGCCAAGTTGTTGGGTCAAGCTGGGTTTCAAGTTCTTTCCAAAACCAATGCCACCCGCGATGAACTCGAAAAAGTCGTCGCAGACTTTGGCAAGCGCTTAAGCGACCCCAAGGTCAAAGTCGCCGTCTTCTATTACGCCGGGCACGGCGTGCAGTTGGATTGGCGAAATTATTTGATTCCAGTGGACGCCGCACCGCGCAGTGCCGACGACTTGCGCAAGCAATCCATCGATGTCAGCGCCCTACTCACCTACATGCAGCGCGCTCAACAAAAGGGCCGCAGCTTCTTGATCGTGCTCGACGCCTGTCGAGACGACCCGTTTGCGGGAAGCTACAAGCCCGAAGCCAAGGGTTTGAGCCAATTTGACGCGCCATCGGGCAGTTTATTGGCGTACTCCACATCGCCGGGTAAAGTTGCAATCGATGGCGTAGCGGGTGCGTCAAACGGCTTGTACACCGCGTACTTGCTTAAAGAACTGGCCAAACGAGGTGCGCCCATTGAAGACGCGTTCAAACGCACGCGCCTGAACGTGCGCCTGGCATCCAACGGCACCCAGATTCCTTGGGAAAGCACATCACTGGAAGACGATTTGTATCTATTTCCCGGCGAAGTTAAAAAGCTCTCCGAGCGCGAGCAAGAGGTGCAACTTGACACGGAACTGAGGTCTTGGAGCAAAGTCAAAGACACAGCCGACCCCTATGCATTGGCCGAGTTTTTGCGCGAGTACCCAAGCGGCAACCTCAGCGAGATCGCAACCAACCGCATGAACCGCCTGTTGGGGTCGCAATCAAACGCTGAATCGACTCGGTTGATTGCAAAAAATTTGGCTGTCGTTGAGGCAAAGCAGGCTCAAGAAGAGCGCGACAAGGCCCAAGCCGTGCGTGTGGCCCAAGAAGCCGCCGCCGCACTGGCGCAGGCTGCGGCCGTCGCGCAAGCTCAGCGAGCGGCCGAGCTTGATCGCATCGTTCAAGCGGCGCGCGCCCGGATCGCCGAAGAAGCTCGGCTTGCGGATGTCGCGCAAGCCAAGGCCGAGCAAGAAGAGGTGGCGCGAGCCCAAGTAGCCAAAGAGCAAAGCCTGCTGGCTCAGGCTGCAAAACTCGCTTTTGAGTTGGCGCAGACCGCGGCGCGGCAAGCGGCAACCCTTGCGGCTGCGCAAAACACGGCGCGCGAAGCCGCCGCCAAAATCGCACTAGAAGCGGCCCAGTCCGCGCGGCTGGCGGCCATTGCCGCAGCCGCTCGCCAAGAGGCTCAGCGCGTGGCGTTGGAGCAAGCGGCAACCGCCAAAGCACTCGCCGCGCAGCAAGAATCGACACGCGTTGCGGCGCTCGCCGACGCAACCCGGCGCGAAGAGGCGCGAGTTGCGGCGGTTCAAGCTGAATCAGACCGCATCAAAGCTGTACAAATCGCCCAAGCGCAGCGGCAAGCCGAAGACGTCGCCCGCCTGAGTGCCGAGCGCCAAGAGACACAACGCTTGGCTGCGGAGCGCCTGCGAATTGAGGAAGTGCAGGCCGCGCGACTCGCTCAGGCCGCGAACGAAGCCAAAGAAGCCCAAGTCGCCGCCGCCGCGCAAGAACAATCGCGTCTGGCGAAATTGCAAGCTGAGCAAGCCACTCAAGATGCCGACAAAGTACGCATTGCAACAGCCCAGCGCGCACAAGCCGAGCAAACCGCGCTGGCCCAAGCGCAAACGCTGGCCGCCGAGCAACAGCAGCGTCAAGCTGCTTCGACGCTGGCTGCCGCCAACGCCCAAGCCGCCGCACAGGCTGCGCGCGAGGCCGCACAGGCGCGTGTCGCCTTGGCCTTGCTAGCTGATACCCGCGTCGCGTTGGCTGATCGCCCGTCTGAGGTGGCAGTGCCCATCAAAGTCGTCGCCACGCCGTTCTACAAAGGCTCCAACGAATTCAATCGTTTCTACACAGCGGGTGATCGTTACGAGTTTCGAGTCATTGACCTGTTCAATCGCAGCGAAAAGCCTCTGGTGATGGAAGTCACATCGGTTGACCTCGCCAACGAGCGGGTGACGTACAACAACGGCGACTACAGCAGTGACTTGATGGGCAACATTTTGTCGAATTTGCGAGGTGCCAGCGCCACGCCTCGCCAGTTCTACCCAGCCGAGTTGTTTGTGGGTAAGCGCTGGCGCACCAGGTTTAAGCAAGTTAGACCCAATGGGGTGAGTTACACCTTCAGCTACGAGATGCGCGTCGTGGCGCGCGAGACTGTGACCGTGCCGGCTGGGACGTTTGAGACCTTCAAAATCGAAGGCCGCGGCTTCAATGTTCAGCTGCGCGCTGCGATTGAACGCAACATTTGGGTCAGTCCCGGCATCAACGCCGACATCGCCCTTGAAACAATCGTTCGGCTTGACAACGGCGCATTTGACCAGCGCGAGCGCCAAGAACTGGTGGCATACACCGCCAAAGCGCAAAATGTCGCTTTGGCGCGGTAGCCCAACCGCAACCGACACACCCAATCAACCCCAAACCCTTGCACATGCTCAAATTCATCAACACCGCCAAGTTCACCATCGCCCTGAGTGCCACCGCTTTGCTGGGAGCCTGCGCGTCGCCAAGCGCCTCAGACGCGCCAGCCACACCACCGCAAGCCATGGTTCAGTTTTTGGATCTCCAGGGATTTGATCGCACGCTGTCGGCCTCGCTGGCTGCGCCTTTGCCCAAAGTGGATGTCGCCTTTGTCGATGTCGTCAAGCCCAGCGCAATGCCCGAGCGGCTTCAAAAATGGATGGCTGCGGTAGAGGCCGGTGGCGGCAAGGTGGCGGTCACGCCGCCCAAGTCGACCGTGCAGGGCAAATCGCTGTTTGCTTTGGTGAGTGCAGCGACCACGGTTTGGTCGGCATCGAAAATGGCCGCGTCGCTGGCAAATGATGCCCAGTTCAAAGCCGCCAATGCTTACAACGCCGAAATCGTGCTCAAAGCCGACGCCAGTGGCGACAGCGTGGTCGACAAAGTCGTTTTTACGAAGCGCTGAGGCAAAATCGATTGCTATAAAAAATATAGCATCAAGCCCAATGAATCCGGCGACCAAGGGCTGATTCGAGCTTAAATTGATCCAAAACGGGTCAAAAAGCCCGCTTCAAGCGTCCGCTCCTCAATCGACTTCGATGCGCAGCTCTCGCTCAGCCATTCGCTGCTTGATGTCTTGAATTTGCAAGGTCAAGCGGTGGCGGCCTTTGGGGATTTTGGCTTGATCGAGCGTGAAGCCATCAGCGGTAACCGCCACGTGGCCGGTCAAGCGCGACGTGATGTCGATCTTGAGCGCGCCATAAAACACCCGAAAACTGCTTGGGTCGATCGCCGCGTCACTCATGCCGCGAAAATTCACCCGAATCGGAAAGGGCGACTTGATTTTGCCGTCTGCTGGCATTTCAGGCGCCAACAACTCGATGGCTGGAATCACCGCCCGGGGCCGAAGTGCAGGAGCCTCGTTGAAGCCTTTTTCGCCCTCAAAGGCAAGCGCTTCGTCGGGCAGCACCAACCAGCGGTTGGCATCCACAGGCAATGAGCCAACCGCGCCCCGGATGCCCCCACCGCCGTAGCCCTTGACTTTTTCTTTCTTGGCGGCAGCCTCTGCTGCGGACTCGCTGACTTGTGCATTTGCCGAGGCACTGCAAATCACCAAGGCGGCACCGGCAAAGAGGTGAAAGATCGGTCTGATCGTTTGGTTTTTCATGGTGCTTTTCAGTTGAATTAAATTTGTACAGGTGTGAATCCGAAGCTCACTCAACCTCGGTGATGCTAAACATCGCGGCACCGTAGGCGTCCGAGCACTGGCGGTGCAGTTTTCGCTGCGGGCCACGGCAAACCGGGTCGTTTTCGGTCGCTGACGTGCTGAGCAAGTGCCCCAACTGCGCACGCCCAGCCGCGTCATTGAGCGACTTGACAAATGGCCCCGCGCGGTTGACCGCGTTGCCACTCAACTCACTGAGATCGCGCGGTCCGTCAGCCACCATCACCAAAAGCGTGTCTTGACCGGCGGGGCCGTTGGCTTTTAGCAACCAGTTGCTGCGCGGCAGCTTAGCGGCACGCCGGCTTCGATTTTGTTGTTGCCATCCAAGGCGTTGGGGAAGATCATGTAAACCGACTGGTTGTCAGACCCAGCAAGGGCAACATAAACGTGACCCGGGCGGTCAGACGTGACGGTGAAGTCAAATGCGTCTTGCTTGATTTTGAGCTGATCTTTAGCTGTTTTGACGCTCACACTGCGCTTGGCATCGCGCTGCGCAAACATCTGCGCAATCGCTTGCTCGCCCGTCAGGGGGGCAATAACCAGGGCTGGGGCAGCCAAAGGCGCGACCGCCGCAACCGCACTGGCAATTGGCAGTGGAGCCGCAGCTTCCACGGGTTTGCTGAACCACGCAGGTACAAACTGCGCGTTACCTGATAACAACAAGCTGTGCGCCTTGAAGCTCGCATCATTTCGCATGCGCTGATCAATCTTGGCCTGCGCGCACTGGCGAATCTCGTCAATGCTGATTGCACCGGAGCCGTCTGAGTCTTTGGCCTCGCGCAGCATGCAGTCGCGCATGAACTGCGTGGCCAAACCGCCCTTTTGCTCGTCGTCAAAGCTCATCTCATTGTGGCGAGCAGCAGACAAATGCACCACGTCTTGTGGCAAAGCGCCCTTGTCGACCTGCTCAACCGTCAGGTTGCGGGTTTTCATGTTGACTGGGCGTCCGCACTCCTCAGTGATGTTGCTGTATTTGGGGCGCAGGGCGCCGTCGTCGTTGGCATTGAACAAGCCACGCGAGCGCACGGGCGTGCTGGGCGCGACCAAACCACCCGAGTGGCACGAGTCGTACATCACAAACAATTTGTCTGTTTTGGCAGTAATTGGCCGCAACAAATCAGCCATTTCGCGGTTGGTGATGGTACCGCTTGAGCCGCCGTCGTGGGCTAACAAAGCTTCAATACAGCCGCCAGCTTTGGGGTCGTTGAAGCGCGTGCCGTGGCCTGAGTAATGAATGAACACGCGGTCACCGTCTTGCACCCGGTCGTTCAACGCGTTCAACGCTTGGCGAATCGCAGCGCCGGTGGCCTGCGAATCATGCAAATAGCTGATGTTCGACGCAGGCACCTGCATGGCACTGGCCATTTGCGTGGCAGATTCTTTGTCGTGCACGGTACCGGGCAGCGACGGAATAGCCGGGTCGGCATACTTGCCCACACCGATGATCAGGGCGTGTCGGTTGACTCGCGCGGGCAGGCTGCGCACGCCCAGCGTGAGTGCGGAGTTGCCAGACGCGAGTCGCCCGCTGGCCAAATTTGATGCCGCTGAGGCAGGCGAATCGAGCTTCAACGCACTGGCCCGAACCCAACCCGTTTGAGCGCCTGCGCCCGCGCCTGCACCAAATCGCACCTGCGCCCAGCCGCCTTCCAATGCTGACACCGTCACCACATCGCTTGCCGTGAGCTGTCGCACCACGGCCGCGCTGGCCACTTTGTCCGCTCGCAACTCAGTCGCGCGGGTCAGCCCGACACTGTTGCCCTGCGCCGCGACATGGCTAACGAACAGCGCAGCCAAAAGACCCGCGCTGAGGGTTAATCGCAAAGAATTCAGCGTTGACCGCTTGGAAAAAGTTGACATGGGAGTTGCCCGTTCGATCAATCTAAGAATGCGTTGAGCGCCTCAGCAAATCGGCCCATTGCCCAAGCACTGTAGCAGCCAGCCCTTGGGGGTCAATGGCTAAATCGCCCGGCTGTGCAGCAGGAGCAACACAAGTGGGGCTGACATCCACACATTTGAGGACGCGCGGTAGCCATGTCGCTGCGGACTCGACCTCGTCGCTGGGTCCGACCAAACTCAGGCAACAAGCGGTCGCAGGCCACCGCACAACAGACGGCCAAGTCGCTTGCGACTCGGCGCACACCAAGCGCGTGTTGCGGCCAAACTTGGCGAGCTTGTCCATCACCCGGCTCAAGTCAGCGTCAGTGAT
>JANOPN010000104.1:0-13269 GCA_031421855.1 Comamonadaceae bacterium | reverse complement strand
TCAACCAAGGCAACAACGAAGGCGTGGGCTACTTTGAGGTCAACCAGCGCAGCGGCTGGCGCTGGAATGCGAGCAAAGCATTTTTGCGACCAGTCGCCAAGCGCCCCAATTTGACTGTTTGGACGCACACCAGCGCGGACAAGCTCGTGTTTGAGCGTGATTCCGCCGGGGCGCTGCGCTGCGCTGGGGTTGATGTCGTCAAAGGCGGCGAGCGGGGTCGCGTGCTCGCTCGCGGCGATGTGGTGCTGTGCGCCGGGGCCATTGCCTCGCCGCATCTGTTGCAGCGCTCGGGCATTGGTCCAGCGGCCTTGTTGCAAAGCTGTGGCGTGACGACGCAGCTTGACTCACCCGCTGTGGGCGCCAATTTGCAAGATCACTTGCAAATACGGGCGGTCTACCAAGTCAGTGGGGCCAAAACCCTCAACACCGGGGCCAACTCGCTGTGGGGCAAGGCCAAAATCGCCTTGGAATACGCCGTCAAACGCTCCGGCCCGATGAGCATGGCCCCGTCGCAGTTGGGCGCATTCACCCGCTCAAGCCCCGACCATGCCTGGCCAAACTTGGAGTTCCACGTGCAGCCGTTGTCACTCGACGCATTTGG
Source organism: Comamonadaceae bacterium (assembly GCA_031421855.1). Lineage (GTDB taxonomy): Bacteria > Pseudomonadota > Gammaproteobacteria > Burkholderiales > Burkholderiaceae_C > JAAFHN01. The sequence continues at coordinate 12,668 of JANOPN010000104.1, read as the reverse complement.
TGAGCCGCTCCATTCTTTTGCTGCTTTCACTGCCAGTGTGTGCAACCTCAACCCCACCAGCCGAGGCGCGGTCAGCTTGAAGAGTCCAGGTTTTGAGGTGGCTCCCGCCATCGCACCCAACTATTTGAGCACCGCAGCCGACCGCCAAGTCGCCGCCGACAGCCTGCGCATCACCCGGCGCATCGTCTCGCAAGCGGCGCTGTCGCCGCATGCGCCCCAAGAGTTCAAGCCCGGCGTGCAGTTTCAGTCCGACGACGACCTCGCCCGCTTGGCAGGCGACATCGCCACCACGATTTTTCACCCAGTCGGCACCTGTGCCATGGGCAAGTCAGGCGACCCCAGCGCGGTCGTCGACCCCCACTTGCGCGTGCAAGGCGTTCGCAACCTGCGCGTCGTCGACGCCAGCGTCATGCCCACCATCACCAGCGGCAACACCAACAGCCCGACGCTGATGATTGCCGAGAAGGCCGCTCGCTGGATTTTGGCGGGGGTGTAGATCGCATTTTCAGGCAATATCCTTGCAAAATACGGAGTCAAGTTCCATAATTGCAAGGATGATTGCTAGCCCGGTTCCCCGTCAAGTGCTGTCTCAACTGCTCCAGCGCCTGCAAGAAGTGCCTGCCGTCGCGCTGCTGGGTGCTCGCCAAGTGGGTAAAACCACACTGATCTTTGATCTGATGAAGCGACTGGCCGCTGCGCGGCCTGACCAAAAGCCGCCGGTCTACTTGGATTTGCAGTCTGAACGCGACCGCGCCAAACTGGCGCAACCTGAACTCTATTTGGCAGACCATCAAGACCGCTTGGTCATCTTGGACGAAGTGCACCTGGCCCCAAATGTGTTCGCCACCCTGCGTGGGCAAATCGACCAAATGCGCCGCCAAGGTCGGCGAGCGGGCATGTATTTGTTGCTTGGCTCGGCTTCGATTGACTTGCTCAAGCAGTCGGGCGAAACCTTGGCCGGACGCATCAGCTACTTGCACTTGGACCCGATTAACGCAGCCGAGTTGCCTCAAGCGATCGGGCTGGACGCCCTGTGGCAACGCGGCGGTTTTCCTGACAGCCTTTTGGCCGCAACAGACTCGCTCAGTCTGCGCTGGCGGCACGACTTCATCAATACCTACCTTCAGCGCGATGTGGCGCAATTCGGGTCACGCATTTCGCCTCAAGTGCTGCGACGCTATTGGGGCATGCTGGCCCACCAACAAGGCGGTTTGCTCAACACCGCGCAATTGGCTCGCAATTTGGGTGTCGACAACAAAACCGCAGCCAGCTATCTGGATTTGATGGAGGGGTTGCTGCTGGTGCGTCGCCTGCAGCCTTGGCACCACAACGCCGGCAAACGACTCACCAAGTCCGCCAAAGTCTATGTGCGCGACAGCGGCATTTGCCACGCCTTGCTCGACATCGCAGACAAGGAAATGCTGCTCGGGCATCCTGTGGTGGGTGCGAGTTGGGAAGGCTTTGTGATTGAAAACTCAATCGCGGCTGCCGGCAGCGGTGTGCTGCCCTACTTTTATCGCAGCGCCGGCGGGGCTGAAGTTGACCTGCTGCTGCTGTGGCCCAGCGGCAAGTTGTCGATGATTGAAATCAAACGCAGCCTAAGCCCCAAGTTAGAGCGTGGCTTTTACTCAGCCGCTGAAGACCTAAAAGCCCAACACCCCAATCTACAGCAATGGGTCGTGTACCCAGGCCGTGACTCCTACCGGCTGCAAGAAGATGTGATGGCTGTGCCGTTGGAGCAGCTGATGGCCCAGTTGCAAAGTTAGGCCCCAAACACCAAATTCCTGACAGGCGCCCACCACCACAAGAGGCGACAATATCACCAGCGGCAACACCAACAGCCCGACGCTGATGATTGCCGAGAAGGCCGCTCGCTGGATTTTGGCGGGGGTGTAGCTCAGGGCGTGATGAAGGCCAACACCCGCTCGGGGGCGATGTTGTTCAAGCAGCGGGTGTGCCCCAGTTTGCATTCGCGATCAAAGCACGGGGCGCAGTCCAGCGGCGGGGTGTACGCGGCGTCGGGTTTCAACCAGATGATTTGCGCACGATCGCTCAACGGCGGCGTGTGCTCGGGGCTGGATGAGCCAAAAATTGCAACTTGGGGCACGCGAAGTGCGGCCGCGACGTGCATGAGGCCAGAGTCGTTGCTCACTACTGATTTGCTAGCAGCGAGCCCAGCAAATGCGGCGACCAAGGGCGTTTTTCCCGTCAAATCGATGATTTTTGGGTGATTTTGGGCAATTTCTGCCCCGAGACTGGCCTCTTTGGCCGAGCCCAAAATCACGACCGGTAGGTTGCTGCGTGCGATCAACTCGCGGGCCAAGGCCGCATAGTGCGCTGGCGGCCAGCGCTTGGCGGGGCCGTATTCGCTGCCGGGGGCAAGCACGTGAAAGCGCTGCGCTGCAAGACCGTGGGCAGACAAAAACTCGGCGATATCGGCAGCTTTGACTTGCAACACGGGTCGGTCCGCGCCGACATTGGTGTCGCCAGACAGCGCAGAGTAAAACGGCACCATCGCGCCGCGCTCGCCCTTGGGGTTGGGCAATCGGTGGGTCAAGAGGCCAAAACGCGCTTCGCCCAAGTAGCCAACGCGCCGCTCAATGCCCGCAAGCCAAGGCAGCAAGGCCGCTTTGAGGGAGTTGGGCAGCACATAAGCGGCGTCAAATCGATTGGCCAGCTGGGCGCCAAAGCGCCTGCGCGCCCGCAAGTCGAGCCGACCGTGGGCAAATGGCAGCTCAACCACTTCAGCCACGGCACTCATGCAGCGGTAAACCGGTGCCACAAAGGGCAATGCTGCCACGGTGATGCGCTCGCCACGGGCATGCAAGCGTCGCAGCAATGGCTCGGTCATGACGGCGTCGCCCAGCCACTGCGGGGCGATGACCAAGCTGCTGCTCACGGCATCAATGTCCGTGGTGGACGTGCTCGCCAGCGGCCAGGTGGTACTCGGTACCGCAATACGGGCATTTGGCCTGCCCCGTCTTGGCGACATCCAAAAACACCTTGGGGTGGCTGTTCCAGATGGCCATGCCCGCGGCTTTGCTGGGGCAAAAAATGCCGCCCTGCGGGTTGAGGTCAGCGGCTTTGAGGGTGATGTTATTCATGTGGTGACAATCAAATCTGGGCCAGCCATGCCGCGTATTTGGGGTTGCGCCCACCAACGATGTCAAAAAACGCGGCTTGAATTTTCTCGGTAATCGGACCGCGAGAGCCGCGACCGATTTCTACCCGGTCAAGCTCGCGAATGGGCGTGACTTCGGCTGCGGTGCCGCTGAAAAAGGCTTCGTCGCAGATGTAGATTTCGTCGCGGGTGATGCGTTTTTCAATCAGTTTGATGCCAAGATCCTCACAAATGTGAAAAATCGTGTTGCGGGTGATGCCGTTGAGCGCGCCTGATGAGGCGTCAGGCGTGTAAACCACGCCGTTTTTGACGATGAACAGGTTCTCCCCTGCGCCTTCGCTGACAAAACCGGTGGCATCAAGCAGCATCGCCTCGTCATAGCCCTCGTCGGTGGCTTCCATGTTGGCCAAGATGCTGTTGGTGTAGTTGCTCACCGCCTTGGCGTGCGTCATGGTGATGTTGACGTGGTGGCGCGTGAAGCTTGATGTTTTGACGCGAATGCCGCTCTTTAAGCCTTCTTCACCCAAATACGCGCCCCAAGCCCAGGCGGCGACCATGAGGTGAATGGTATTGCCCTTGGGGCTCACACCGAGCTTTTGGGAGCCGATCCACGTCAGCGGCCGCAAATAGCAGCTCTCCAGCTTGTTGGCGCGCACGACATCGCGCTGTGCGGCCTCGATTTGCTCAAAGCTGAACGGGATTTTCATCCGCAAAATCTTGGCGCTGTCGAGCAAGCGCTGGGTGTGCTCTTTGAGCCGAAAAATCGCTGTGCTACCGTCGGCTTGCTTGTAAGCCCTCACGCCTTCAAACGCGCCGCAGCCGTAATGCAAGGTGTGCGAAAGCACATGGATTTTGGCGTCGCGCCACGGCACCATCTCGCCATCCATCCAAATGAAGCCATCGCGGTCAGACAGGGCGGGCGGCAGTGCACTCATGGGGTTTACTCAATCAACAAAGGGGCGATTTTAGGGCTATCGGCCAAGGTGCTGCGGGGTCAGCAGTCGGGTGACGACTTGGCCATTTTTGAGGTGCGACTCGACGATTTCGTCAATGTCTCGCGTATCGACAAAGCTGTACCAAACCGCCTCGGGGTAGACCACGGCGACCGGACCGCCCGCGCAGCGATCCAAGCAACCGGCTTTGTTCACTCGAACTTGGCCGGGGCCACTCAAGCCGGCGGCCTTGACTGCTCGCTTGCAGTGATCAAACCCGGCTTGGGCATCGTGCTTGGAGCAGCTGTCTTCGCCTGGCTTGCGCTCGTTCAGGCAAAAGAAGATGTGGCGCTCGTAGTAAGAGCTGGCGTCAGGTGGAGTGGTGGGTTCTGTCATGGGGATCATTGTAAAAAATTCGCTGCAGCACCACAACCAACGCGGCAAAGGGCCAAAGCCAACCCAGCCACTGGGCAACGCCGTGGAACTGAATGAAGCGGCCTTGTTCCCAAGTCTGCAAGGTTTGCCAAAAATACGCACTTGATGATGCCTGGTTCAACACAGCCAACACCCAAACCAAGGCGATCGCAGCGATCAAAGCCAAGGCGCGCGGCTTGAGCCAGGCGCAGGCCAGCGCCACCATGCTGCCAATCACCCAAGCCGTTTGCACGTTCAGGCTCCACCACGCCCACGCGTGCGCAGGCCCAAAACTCAGCACCGCCGACACCGTCATGCCCGCCCAACCCGCGAACAGCAAACCAACCAAGCCGATCAGGCGCTGCGCAGCCGTGCGAAGCGCCAAGTGGCTGAGCAAGGCGGGCACGATCAAGCCCAACGTGGTGCAAATCAACAGAGTCAGCGGCGACAAGGTGCTGAGTCGCTGGGTGTCAGCCAGCCCCAGCCAGTCGTTGAGGTCAATGCCCCAATGACCCAAAGCCAGCAAAAACCGCTCGCCAACCTGCCCGAGTCCCAAGGGAACAGCGGTGGGCGGCAGCAGCGCAATGGGCCACGACACCAAAAGCGCCACCTCAGCCTGCGCATGCCCCACCAGCCATCGGCTTCGCCACGCGTGCCAGTGGCCGACCAGACCGATGCGAACGATCGCCAGCGCGATCAGCGCGCCAATGGCTGCGCCAAATGTGTTGGTGACCCAGTCGAGTTTGCTGGGCACGCGGGTTGGTAAAAACGTCTGCAGGCTCTCCATGCTGGCTGACCAAACGCTGGCGATGACGACTGCCGCTGCGAAGCAAGCGAGCCGCCGCCAAAATTGCCCTGATTTTTGCGTGTTTTGCAGCGACCGAAGCAACGCCAAAGCCAGCAAAAAGCCCAAGGGAACATAGCCCAAAATGTTGAGCACGACATCCGGGTCTTGCCAGCGAATCCGCCCTAAGGCTTGTCCAAAAAACCAAAAAATCTCGGCGTGGCGCATGCGCCAGTCCAAAAATGGGTAAAGGCTTGCGTAGAAAAGCAAGGCCAAGTAGGGAGGCAATAAGAACCAAGCGATGCTGTGCCGCCTGGCAGCCTTCGGGTTTTGGGATTCAGTTGTCAACGCCACATCAGCGCTCAAAATGGCTTGACGATCACCAAAACAACAATGGCTAGCACGATCAACACAACCCCTTCGTTGAACACCCGAAACCAGGTGTGGCTGCGTTGGTTGCTGCCCGCCTCAAATTTGCGCAGCAGCACGCCGCAGCCGTGGTGGTAACCCAGCAACACCGCCACCAAGCCGATTTTGGCGTGAAGCCACGCACCGCCAAAGCCGTATCCCAGCCAAAGCCAAATGCCCAAGCCCAGTGCAGGAACGGCCAAAAGTGTCGAAAACCGAAGCAGCTTGCGCGCCATCAGCAGCAGCCGATCACGCTCCAAGGTGCTATCGGGCGCAACCATCGCCAAGTTCACAAAGATGCGCGGCAAGTAAAACAAGCCCGCCACCCACGACATGACGAACAACACATGAAAGGCTTTGATCCACAACATGTGTTTGAGTGTACGGGTCGCGCGAATGCGTGGCGCACAAAAAAAAGCCCACGACCGAAGTCGTGGGCAGATAAACCTTTTTTGCTGTCACACATCAAAGGCGCCCGCTCAGGGAGGAAAAGCGGGGAGCGTTAATTCGCTCGAGATGAATATTACCGCAGCGGTTTCAATAATTCAAAGGTTTGCATTACAAAAATGGTTTCAAAAGTGAATCAATTTGCAAAAATGCGCAATAACACACAAATGTGGTGCTTATCAGCAACCAAAACCGTACAAAAGTCACAGTCCTGTCACATTGATATGCCCGAAATCGTGCGTTTTTGCCGTTTGCTGTGAGCCGTAAAAGCCGCCCATCGGCTCGGCTAGTTTGGCAAAATCGGAGGATGAACAAGCCATTTGCTCCCTATCCTGCCGCCCGCCCGCGCCGCCTGCGAAAAGACGTGTTTTCGCGCAACTTGGTGCGCGAACATGCGCTGACTGCGAATGATTTGATCTACCCCGTGTTCGTGCTTGAAGGCGCCAATCGACGCGAAGCCGTCGCCAGCATGCCAGGCGTTGAGCGCCTGAGTCTGGATTTGCTGATTGATGTCGCACGCGACTGCGTGGCTTTGGGCATACCGGTGATGGCCTTGTTTCCAGTCATCGATCCGATGCTCAAAACGCCGGATGGGGTCGAGGCACTGAACCCCAACGGGCTGATTCCGCGCGCGGTGGCCGCGCTCAAGGCCGCCTGCCCGATGCTTGGGCTCATGACCGATGTCGCGCTTGACCCCTACACCAGCCATGGTCAAGACGGCCTGCTGGATGAAAATGGCTACATCGTCAACGACACGACCGTATCGGTGCTGTGCCAACAAGCCCTGGTGCAGGCCAAAGCGGGCGTGGACATCGTTGCCCCAAGCGACATGATGGATGGCCGAATTGGTGCGATTCGCACCGCGCTCGAGGCCAGCGGGCTCATCCACACCCGAATCATGGCCTACAGCGCCAAATACGCAAGCGCCTTTTATGGCCCGTTTCGCGACGCGGTGGGCTCCAAGTCAAGCTTGGGCAAGGCCGACAAACGCGTCTACCAAATGGACCCCGGCAACACCGACGAAGCGTTGCGAGAGGTGGCGCTCGACATTGCTGAGGGCGCAGACATGGTGATGGTCAAGCCCGGCATGCCCTACTTGGACATCGTTCGCCGCGTGAAAGATGAGTTTCGGGTGCCCACTTTTGCCTACCAAGTCAGCGGCGAATACGCCATGATCAAGGCGGCTGCCGCCAACGGCTGGTTGGACCACGACGCGGTCATGATGGAGGCTTTGCTGGCATTCAAACGCGCAGGTGCCGACGGGGTGCTGACCTACTTCGCGCGCGACGCTGCCCGCTTGTTGGCTGCGGTGAAGTAATAAATGTAGGACTTACGCAAAACCGCCCCAGCCGCGTTGAAGCTCCTAGCCGTGCTATTCGCACTGTCGTCGTCGCTGCGCCTTGCTGGGACAATTTCGCGTAAGTCCTAAAATTGATAGCAACAAACCCAATGAATCCGGTGACCAATGGCCAATTTAACCCATATTTTGAGTGATTTCGTCATTTTTGAGCCGCCGGGGCTTGCCGCATGAACATCATTGAGTTTCGTGGCGATACCTTGCGGTTTTTGGACGCTGTGCCAGATCACCGGGTCGAGGGCACGTTGATCTGGATTTACCTGGATCAAGCCAATTTCGACTCAGAGCGTGCGACCGTTCAAGATGCGTGCGCGCGTTTAGGGGGCTCGGCACTGCTGGATTTGCACTGTCAAGACTTGGCCAACGCGGCGCATCCGTCGCACTACGACTACACCTCGGTCTACGATTTGGTGGTTTTTCGGCGCTTGGCCACGCCGCTTGAGTCGAGTCAAGATCGCGCGATTGAACGCCATCGTCCCGCACCCGAGGCCGCTGCAAAGGCCGCAGCAAAGGCCGCAGCAAAGGCCGCAACCAAGAACGTGAGCCCGTTGATAGATCGAATTCGCTCGCGTGCCGTCGGATTTGCCGTTTTTGACCACCTCTTGGTGAGTGTTCACCCAGCGGGCTGCTACGCGGCGCGCAGTTTTGTGGACCGATTTTTGGCTGATGCCCGGTTTAACGTCGATGCAACCCCCGGTGCATCCAGTGGTGCCAGAAATCGCCTGCCAACCAGCCCGGCTGATTTGGTTTTGCGCATGATCAACACCATGGTCGACAGCTATCTGGACTTGCGCAAAGACCTCAGCGCCCAGCTTGAGCATTGGCAAGAAGCGCTACTCAAGCCCAATTCAAGCTTCAACAACTGGAAAGCCCTCATGGGTGCGCGCAACCAGCTCCACACGCTGGAGGACTTGTGCGAAGAGCAGCGCGATGCCATGCAAGAGTGGCTGGACTCGCTGCGGGAGCAACCCAGCACGGTTGATGGGGCTGAGCGTGGCGCGCGTGACCAGCTCATTGCCCGCGCCCGCGATGTGCTGGAGCATATTGAGCGCGTGGTTCACCACGTGCGCCGCCTAGAGCAGTCGGCCGAGACGGTGGTGCAAATCCATTTCAGCGCCCAAGGTAACCGCACCAACGACATCATGCGAACCTTGACGGCGCTGACGGCCATCTTTTTGCCGCTGAACTTGATTGCGGGCGTGTTTGGCATGAACTTTGAGTACGCGCCCTTCATCCACAGCATCAACGGGTTTTGGTGGAGTTTGCTGGCCATGTGCTCGGTGGCCGCCAGCATGGGGTTGGTATTTTGGCGCAAGCGCTATTTGGCGCGAACACGGGGCTAGCGCAACCCTCACCGAAGCCGTATTCCAATTTTCATCCGACTTACGCAAAACCGCCCCAGCGGCGTTGCCGCTCCTAGCCGTGCTATTCGCACTGTCTTCGTCGCAGCGCCTTGCTGGGACAATTTTGCGTAAGTCCTATTTCACTAGAAGCGAGAACAAGGCGCAAAGTCGCAGACAGTGCTTTGGCACGGCAAGACGAAGCAACGAAGTTATCGTTTTTAGTGGGAATTGGAATTACATGGGCGATACAAGGCTGCCGTTACACTCGCATCTAGTGATTAGGAGCTTTGAATGACTGGTTTTTTTGGCGGCCCCGCATCGATGTCCGAGCCTGAGAGCGCGGTCACGGTGGCTGGGGGCTGGCGGCGTTTGGCGGGTGCTTTTTTGGGCATGGCGGCCTTCATCGGCGCGGTTTTGGTCGGTTGCGGCGGTACCACGACGATTCAATCGCAGCTCAAACCCGGTCGCATCATCGTGTTTGGCGACGCTTTGTCCGACGTCGGGCAAGTGGGCGGCAAACGCTTCACGGTCAACGATGGCACAGCGACCAACTGGACTGAGCGGATTGCAGCCAGCTACTTGCTGACCGTGACTTCGGTTGTCAATGGCGGCCTGTCGTACGCAAGCGGCAACGCCCGCATCGTGCAAAAGCCCGATGCTGTGGGCAATGCGACGACCTTGACGGTCAAAGAGCAAATCGACCGGTTTTTGGCCACCGATCGGTTTCGCGACACCGACTTGATCATCATGAGTGCCGGTGTGGCCGACATGCTCGCCAACTACGCCGCAAGCGGTGCCACGCAGGCCACGGTTGTGGCATCAACGCAAGCCGCTCGCGACTATGCAGACCAAATCAAGCGAATCGTCGGTTTGGGCGCGAAATCTGTGTTGGCCACGGGTGCATACAACTTAGGTCTGACGCCGTGGGGTCAATCGACTGGGCAAGCCGCGTTTTTGGCTGACATGTCTCGCCTGTACGACGAGCGGCTTTTGGTCGATATTGTGGGTTTGGGTGCCAATGTGCTCTACATTGACGGGCAGCTCTACTTCACGCCAGTCTTCAACTTCCCAAGCGCCTACGGCCTGAGCAACTCAACCACGCCCGCCTGCGCCAGCATTGACCCGCTCAATGGCAACGGCACCGGTGTGGGGCAAATCAACGCCCGGCTGTGCAACACCGCAACGCTTGCCATCACGACCATCACCAGCGTCGTGACCAGCCAGACCGTGACTTTCACGGTGACGGGTTCGGTCACCTCCAGCACGACTTCATCGATCACCGCGTCAAGCACCATCACGGCCACTGCGCTGTACAACACCCATGTGTTTGCTGACAACGTGTATTTCACGCCGGCGGTGCAAGCCTTGTTTGGGGACTACGCCTTTGGGCGACTCATTAACCGGTTTTAAGCCCGCCCAAACCTCAGTTTCATGATCAAAATCGCCAGTGCCAAGCTGAGCGTGACCGAGTTGGCCAGCACGATGGGCCATGCGCTGAGTAGCCAACCGTAGACGAGCCACAGCGCTACCCCAGCGGTGAACGAGCTGTACATGCCCAGCGAAATGCCTGACACGTCCCGGGTTTTGAACGTGTGCCATGCCTGTGGAATGAAGCTGGCGGTTGTGAGTGCTGCGGCGCAGTAGCCAATCCAGTCGGTCATTGAATTCATTTTCGACACAGGTTGCGACCCTCGGCGGGTCGGTCACCGCCAAAAGCCGCTTGTTGGAGCAAGCAATACATGGCGGTTCGGGCTTTGGCAGGTTCGGTGCCGTTGTACAGCGCCACAAACAGCCGCGTGTCACCGCTAGCGCTGACAAAACTGCCCGCTAGAGCGGTTGCGTCTTTGAGCGAGCCGGTTTTCAAACTTGCGCGGCCTTGCATTGAACTGCCGCGAAGACTGCTCAAGGTGCCGTCAACACCCGCGTTGGGCAGGCTGTCAAACAGCAGCGGCCCCTCGGGACTGGCATGTATGTTGGCCAGCAACTTGGCCAAACTGGCTGGGGCAATGCGCTCGCTGCGCGACAAGCCCGAGCCGTTGTCAAAAGTCGGCGCCGGCGTGCCGGGCAGGGTGCCCTCCCACCACAGCGTGGCCGCTCGGCGTGCGTCGCCCAGTGTGATGGGCTCGGTGGCGACTCGCTTTGGGCTGGCTGCAGCGGTCGCTAAAGTCAAAAACACATGCTGCGCCATCACGTTATTGCTGTATTTGTTGATGTCGCGCATCACGTCAGACAAGGGCAGGGACGCAAACTTGACCCATTCTTTGCTGGGCTGGGTCAACACGGGAGCCGCATTGGGTGCGTTGACGACCGATCCGCTCAAGCTGCCACCGACCTTGGCCCACATCGCGGCAATGGCGCGCGCGCTGTGGCTTGGCGCGTCGGCATAAGCCACGGGCCAGGGCCGCTCGCCGCAACTGGTCGGGTAGCTGCCAGCGAGCTTGACGACGTTGGGGTCAGAAAAGTCAGCCTGCAACGCCCCACGCCAGTCGCCACAACCGGTTTTGCTCAATGGCACCGAAGTCGGCACGCTCACACCGGCCAGCGGTGGCTCAAAGCTCACCTCGGCCACATTGGCCGTTGGGTCGGGTTTGAAGTTCAGCACGATGGCTTTGAAGTTGATCAGCAGCGGGTCGGGGCGCGCGTTATAGGGGCGCAGCGGCTCGCCGTCAAAGTCGCCAGGGTCGCGCTCGGGCACGGTGAATGCGCGTCGATCCAGCACGATGTCGCCAACGACGCTGTCAATGCCTTGGTCGCGCACGCTCTGCAAAAGCGGCTCCAGCCGCTCAACCACCAGCTTGGGGTCGCCGCCGCCGCGAATGATGAGCTGCCCAGTCAAGGTGCGAGTGGCGGGGTTGACCACGCCTGCCACATCCACGCGGGTGTGCCACACATGAGATGGCCCCAAAAGCCGAAGCGCGGCTGATGTCGTGACCACTTTCATCACCGATGCTGGATTCAACGCCACGGTCGCCCGGTGCGAAAGCGTTGGTTTGCCGTCCAACGAGCCAATCCAGACCGCGCTGTGAGCGGCGTCCAAACCAGCCGCTCGCAAAGCCTTGGTCGCATGGGCTGCGGCAATGCTGCTGGGCACGCGGCGATCTTTGCGCGGCTGCGCGTGGGCGCTCAGCACGGCGAACATCAACAGCGACGCGGTGGCGACTTTGAGGGTTTGGGTTCGCATGTCTGCGATCGATGACTTCATCCGTGACGATTGTCGCATCGCGTATTTGATGTCGCGGGATAATCGCCCCATGAACTTGCTGGCCTTTGACTCGTCGACCGAGCGCCTTTACTTGGGCTTGCGCCTGGGTGGTGCGCATTGGGTGCGCGAGTTGGCGGGTGGGGCCATGGCTTCGGCGACGCTCATTGGTGAGTGCTTGAGTTTGCTTCGCGAGGGCGGCGCGAGTTTGCGTGAGCTCGATGCCATTGGTTTTGGCGCGGGGCCGGGTAGTTTTACTGGCTTGCGCACCGCCTGTGCAGTGGCGCAGGGGCTGGCTTTTGGGGCGAATCTGCCAGTCGTCGCGGTGCCGACCCTGATGGCAGTTGCGCACGATGCCCGAAGTCGCATCGCAACCGCTGGAGTCGTTCGCATTTGCTCGGCAATGGATGCCCGCATGAATGAGTTGTATGTTTGCACTTACGTTTTTGATAGCAACAAAGTCAATGAATCCGGTGACCAAGTGGCAATTCCACCTGAAAAACTGGTTTTAGAGCCTGGTTTTGTGCTCGCGGGCAACGCGCACATCGCTTACCCCACGCGACTCAGTGAAGCCTGTCTCCAAGGCGCGGTTTTGGCAACACCCACCGGCGCAGCGCTGTTGGCCGTGGCGACCGAGCGTTTAGCGCTGGGCCACAAAACATC
>JANOPN010000103.1:0-9021 GCA_031421855.1 Comamonadaceae bacterium | reverse complement strand
GACGTCAAAGGCCTGCGAAAATTGCAGGCCAGCGAGCCTGAACGCTTCGCCTGCGGCGTATTGCTGTACGACGGCGACGCGTGTTTGCGCTTTGGTGACGCTCTTTTTGCCGTGCCGATCAACCGCATGTTCGTTTGATCGTTGGCGTCGGAAAGCTTGGGCCAAGTAATATTTCGATAGCACTAAACCCAATGAATTCGGTGACCAAGTGCCAATTGGTCCCCAATTCAGCTCAAAACCCAATGAATTCGGTGACCAAGTGCCAATTGGTCACCGAATTCAGCTCAAAACCCAATGAATTCGGTGACCAAGTGCCAATTGGTCACCGAAATCAGCTCAAAACTCGATTTGAAGGCCACCACGCAGGCTTCTACCCGGTAGCGGGTTCTTGCCTGGCACGGTTTGGGTGAGGATTGAGCTTGCGCTGTACGCCAGCGCGTTGTTGGCGTTGTCTAGCTTGACGAAGGCTACGGCCTTGGACGAACTGATATCGAAGCGGTGCGTTGCCGCAGCGCTCCACAGCGTGAATCCAGCGGTTGTCAGTGCGCCGGTCGGGACGCGGGTTTGCGCGGCGTGGCGGTCAAACCCCAGTTGGAAACTGGAGCTGCCTCGGACGTGGTGTAGCGTCAAGCCCAGGCGGCGCGGTGCGATGCGCGACAGCGGCTCGGCCGTGCCGCTGTTCGTGGCGCGTACTTGGTCGATGCGCCAAGCGGCTCGCCAAGTGGGCGCGAAGTGCCACTCGCCCTGGGCTTCAAAACCGGTGAAGCGCGCTGACACGGCGCGCGCTTGCCACTCGGGCAAGATGCCTTCGCCGCTGGCGTCGGCGACCCCGTCGCCGTCCAAATCAATCGGATTCATCTCACCGTCAGTGCCGCGCGTGTTACCGCTTGGGTTGAACGTGATGTGGTTGTTGTAGCGGGTATTGAACACCTGCAACTGAGCTCGAAACACAGCGGTTTTGAACTTGATGCCCACTTCCGTGTGGCGTGCCCGCTCAAGTCCCAAACTTGCGTCGCCGACTTCATATGCAGCGGTGGCGATGTGCGGCCCGTCGGCGTACAACTCAACGTCTTTGGGCGCGCGTTGGGCGCGAGCTAGGTTGGCACTGACTTGCCAACGGGTGTCGATGGGCAGCACCCAACCAACCGCTGTGTTCAGAGGGGTGAAGCGTCGCTGTTGCGGCGCGAACTTGGCCAAACTCGGATGGCCCATGGAGTCAACCTGAACCGACTGCTGGTGCGCACCGAAACTGAATTGACCCACAGGCCCGGCGAGTTGTTGCAACGCAAACAAGGCGCGTTGATGCGTTCGCGTGTAGGGGGCAAACGCTTCAGCGCCGTCGGCTGAGAAGTCGGTCGAATCTTGTTGAACACCGCTGACGCCCGACCAGCGCCATGCACCCAACGTTTGTTCGCGTTGCAACGCTTCGGCGCGAACCTCGTTGCCTCGGGTTGAGAACACGGTGCCCGGCGAGCCTGCCTCAAACTCGGTGTGGCTGTAGTTGCTTCGGGTCGCATGGGCTTTGAGGGTTTGCCATGGACCTGATTTGAGGGCGAGCTCAGCCTTGGCTTCTTGGCGGCTTTGCCGCATGCCGATCGTGACCTCGTCTTCTGCTACCGCGCCGTAGTTGGACTGGTTTCGGCTGTGGCTAAAGCCCAAGCGGGCGTCGCCTGCAAACACGCTGAGCCCCAGCGCTGCGTCGTCGTTTCTACTCGCGGAGTTGCAAATTCGCTTGGCGCCGGGGTTTGCACCTGGCGCGGTGCACGGCAGCTCAACGGGTACTCGCGTGTCGCTTGCGCGGCGCGTTGCTGCGTCGGCGTGCAGCACCCAGTTGCGGTTGCCGACATCAAGTACCGCCGCAGCTGCGCGGCTCGCGTCACCGCTGGCCCATTGGGTGTCAATCGCACCGGCGGTTTGCGCGCCCTGGGTCGCCGTGAAGGGCGAGCGGGAATGAATGCGACCGTCTAGTACATTGACCACGCCACCAATGGCGTTGCCGCCGTATAGCAACGCGGCTGGACCCCGAACGACTTCGATGGCTTCAACGCTGAGCAAATTGAGTGGCACAGCATGGTCGGGGCTGAGTGCTGATGCATCCAAGCTTGCCGCGCCATTGCGCAACACCCGCACCCGGTCGCCGTCCAAGCCTCGCACGACTGGGCGGCTGGCCGCGGGGCCAAAGTTGCTGGCCGATACACCCGCCAAGCCACTCAGTGCTTCACCCAGTGACTGTGGGGCTCGCAGCTTGAGGGTCAAGCCCTCAATTCGCTCGGCCGGCAGTGGTGAGTCTGGCCCGCCCAATGGGTTGGCCGTGACGATGATTTCAGCCTGTACCTGCGGACTGGTTTGGGCATAGCCGTGGGCTGAGAGGGCGGCGCAAAGCGATGCGATGGCCAATTTGACGCGCGAGGGAGCGTGACTCCCTTGATGAGATCGAGACATGAAAACCTTGAAGAAATGACAGCCGTGAGCCGAGCGAATCAAGTCGCTCGGTCGAGAGTGGAGTCAAATCAACGAAGGTGGGCCGCGCGCGGGCGGCAAATAGTGGCCACTGCGCGGGTTGATTGCCGGGTCGACAACGATGGGTTCGGGGTCAAGCGGGGCAATGAATTGCCAGCTTTGACTGGGTAGGTCGATTGCCCAGGCTGACGACAGCTGGTCAAACTGAGCGCAAACATCCTCGTCTTGCTCGTGCCCCAGCAGCGCATCAACCCAATGGGTGGGTTGATGCGCGCCGTCGCAGTCATGCGCATGGTTGGCTGCTGCGGGAGCGTGAAGCCCATGCGAGCTCGCATGCAACACCCCCCAACTGTTCGCCAGCAGCAGCGCCGCGCACAGCAACCACACCCGTGAGGTGGTGCTTAAGCGGCGCAGGTGAGCAAACATGGATCGATTGTACGGACGACGAGTGTTCTCAATCGGTTATGCAAACGCGAATCATTTGCAGTTATACTCAATGCATGATCATTTGCATCTGCAACCGAGTCTCAGACCGCACCATCCGCCAATGCGCGGGTCGCGGGATGGACTTTTCTGACATCCAGCTTGAGTTGGGTGTTGGCACTTTTTGCGGGCAGTGCAGCAACTGTGCGCGCGCAGTGATCAACGAAGTCGCCCCGACTTTGGCCTCATTCACCGCCAGCGTGCCGCTAGCTTCTGTTCGACAGGAGTTTCAGCCATGGTTTTCGCAAGTTTTATCGGTTGCTTGAGTATCGTTATTGGCGCTGCGTGGTGGGCCGTCAAGCCCTTGGCGCGTCGCAACGATCACCGGCGAGATTGACTGATTTGGTGAGTGACGCGGCATGGGGTTCTCGGTAAAATCTGGCAACGATCATCCACCGAGACACAAATCATGAAATCAGACCCCCAAGTCGTCGCGCACCTCAATGCGCAGCTCAAAAACGAGTTGACGGCCATTAATCAGTACTTTGTGCATTTCCGCATGTTGGAGCATTGGGGCTTTACCAAGTTGGCCAAGAAAGAGTACTCAGAATCAATCGGCGAGATGAAACACGCTGACGCCCTGATGGCGCGCATTTTCATGCTTGACGGTTTGCCCAATCTGCAAGACCAGCACAAGCTCATGATTGGCGAAGACGTGCCCGAGCTGTTGGCCTGCGATTTGAAGTTAGAGTCCGCCAGCCAGGTCACGGTTAAAGACGGCGTGGCCTACTGCGAGCAGGTTCGTGACTACGTGAGTCGCGATTTGCTCAAGGGTATTTTGACCGACACCGAAGAGCACATCGACTTCTTGGAAACCCAAATTGATCTGGTTGCCAAGGTTGGCTTGCCCAACTATTTGCAAAGCCAAATGGGAGAGCTCGATTCGGGCAGTTGAGCGTTGAATTTCGCACGACAAGCCGTCAGATCATGACTGATCTGACGGCTTTTTTTGTCGGCAAAACAGACTTGTTATTGATAATGATTCGCATTTGATTTACAATCCGAATGTCCGGTTGGTTTGGGTATGTCACCCTTGCCCCGCACTCTGGAGTCATGACCATGTCGTTTGAACACACCGCCGCGCAGCTGTTTTCCGTTGAAGAGTCGCACCACGTTGACGCTGATCGTGCACCCCAAAAGCCTCGGTTGCCGCTTCTCTACAGTCGTTTGTTGATGCAAGGGGGGCAAGCGGTCAACATCGTTCACAACGACAGCACCTACAAATTGCAAATCACGAAGCTGGGCAAGTTGATTTTGACCAAATGAGGGTGGTTTAGCCGGTGTTTGGCAGGGCGGGTAGGTAGCGATCGAGTGGCTGCCGCATCAATTGCTGTCGCGCAAATGGCGGTCGTCCCAGCATTCAGTGGGGCGACCGCCAGGGTTTATATTCAAAAATAATAGCAACAGAGTCAATGAATCCGATGACCAACGGCTAAAAAGTCGATAAATTCGGTTGAAATTGCCGCATTGGAGCGGTGATCGGCTCCAACGCGCCCGAGGTGTGTCGACGCTCAGCTTCCCAAGTAGCGCAATGCGCCAAATAGACCGTCTTTTTCATCGTTGGGGCCGGCAGCAAAATACAGGGCATTCGCGTCGCCGAGGCTCTCACCATTGCCGGGCAGCAGCGCCCAAAGCCCTTCAATTTGCACGATTCGGTCGTTCGCGTCGCGCACGAAGTCCACAAAGCGACCCGTGGCATCGCTGTAGGCAGCAATGGTGCCGTTGCCGCCAAAATTGCCCACGAGCAGGTGGTTGGACAGTTTTCCAAAATTGGACGGCGCAATTGCCACGCCCCAAGGCGCGTTCAGGCGCGAGTCGTCCTCAAGGGTGCGCACCAAGGCACCAGCGGTGGTGTATTCAACGAGTTTGCCTTTGTTGGGCCTGAATCCGCTTGCGGTCTCAGCACTGGCGCTCAACGCATCCTCTTCAGCTGAGTAAAACTGGCTGGGGTCTTGTGCGTCGGGTTGCGAGACGCAATACGCGACAAACACCCGATTGCCGACCACGTGAATATTGAAGGGCACCAAGTCGCCAGGTTTGGCGGCCCGCCCCTTCGATGGCGCGCTGGCATCGCGCAGCGCGCCGCTGGCAAATGGGTTGATAAAACCTTGGGTTTCGATTAGCGACCAACTGGCGTTGAGGGTGCGAATTTGCGGGTCTGCACCGAAGTCTGCCAACCACAACCGATCCCACGTGTCGGGCTTGATGGCCACGCCAAACAAGGCCATGCCTTGTTCGCCGCCGTCAAATACCTCTTGGGTCGGGCCGTCAACGCGAACGGTGCTGCCATCTGTCGCGCGATCAGTCCACGCGGCGACGCGGCCCGAGTCGGTAACGAAGATGAAGCGTGCAGAGCCGTCAAATCGGACCGAGCGAGTACCGGACTGCGCCACTTGGGAGGTCACGCGAAAGTTTGGGCTGCCAATGTCGGCGCCGTTGAACACGGTGCCCGTGATTTTGCCGACGCTGTCGTCGCCACTGAGTGAGTCCGCGCCAGCAATCGTGACGGCCTTGAGTCCGTCTTGGCTCAAACGGCGCAAGCCGACATCGGTAGCGGCTTGAACGTCACCCAAAAACTGCCATGACGTGCCGCCCGCAGTGACCCAAAAGTGCCCGCCGGCTCCTTTGGGTCGAATGGCGATGCCCCAAGCGTCGACCATTTCGGGCAGCGTGAACAGGGCTTTGTAGCTGGCTGCCGATGCCGCCAGATTGGTCTGCGCGTAGCGATTGAGTTGCGGCGCCGGCGCAAGCGCAGGTGCATCTGCCTCACCGACGCCGCAGGCAGACAGGCTGAGTGCGCCGGTTGTGGCCAACAACATGCGCCGGCGGCTGCGCTGGGGAGCGGTTTGTGCGAGCTTGTATTGATTCGGTGTCATGTGATTGTTCATGGTGTTTTCCAACGTGATGGTTTGTTGATCGCTCGATTGGCTGGCTTGGGTTGTGGCGTCTAACTCAGCTCAAAATTGATGGGCACGTTGAACCACATGGCTTCGGCCTGGCCGTTTCGCTTGCCGGGAACGAACCGCCATTGGTTGACGGCTTTGATGGCGGCGTTGTCGAGTCGCTCGTACCCGCTTGAGGTTTTCAGCTCGATTTGTTGCGCAACGCCCTCAGGGCTGACCAGCACCCGAAGCACCACATTGCCTTGCTCATTCATCCGCTTGCTCACAGGCGGGTAAATGGGGGTTGGGTTGTTGAGGTACTGCGCATCACTCGACGGAAGCTCGATTTTGGCGGGCTTGATGGGGGGTGGCGAGGCGGGTGCGGGGGCTAAGTTCACTGCAGCGACTGGCCATGCAGTTGGGGCAGGGGCTTGAATCACGATCGGCACGGGCAGTTGATCTGTCGTTGAGGTGACGATGTTGGGCGTGGGCGGCGCGTCAATGGCACGCTGGGGCAGCGGGTCTGGTGCGCGGCTTGCTTTTTGAGCGGTAGGTGGTTTGGGTGGTGGTGGCGGCGGCAGTCTGGGTAGTTCGATCTCGGGCAAGATCAGCACGGCGCGAAGCGTTGAGTGCGCTTGGCGAACCACGGTGCTGGTTGCCAGCCCATAGATGGCGGCGAGGTGCAGGGCAACGATGATCGCCATCGCTTGCGGCTTCATTGCGGGTGACCAAGTCGATTGACTTGATGCACTGACTGCCAATGCGATGTTCACGTCACGTCCGCCCACATGCGCAGCAAGTTGTGATAGGTGCCCACCAAGGCCACGCACTGCAGCACCTCGCCGTGTTCGCGGCGCAACTCGGTGATGTTGCGGTCAAGTTCACACAGCAGCTCGCGCTGGTCGTTGCTTCGCACCATGCTCTCGATCCAAAAGAAAGACGCGACCCGCCCTGCAAAACCACTGTCGGCTCCAGTGCCCTTGGCTGTGACGGGCTCAACCCGGTGTACTGTGCCGGCTGGGTATAGCACCATGCTGCCCGCG
This sequence comes from Comamonadaceae bacterium, assembly GCA_031421855.1. Taxonomy (GTDB): domain Bacteria; phylum Pseudomonadota; class Gammaproteobacteria; order Burkholderiales; family Burkholderiaceae_C; genus JAAFHN01. The sequence goes on along the minus strand of JANOPN010000103.1, from coordinate 2,153 downwards.
TGTAGCTTGACTCGCTCGTGCCCCAAGCCATGAGAAATCACCAACTCGCCGCCGTCATAGGAGTCGGGGTCGCTTAAAAACAGCGTTGCGGCCAAATCGGTTCGCACGTTTTGGCGGGTGCTTGGGTGCGTGCGAACAGCGTTGTCAATGTGGTCGCCAAAAGCATTCGCCAGCCCAGCGTAGCGGTTGAACAGCGGGGGGTAGATGCGCTTGGGCAGGGCCGTGGTGATGAACTCGGCGTTGCGCCCCAGTGCTGCAAGCACGATGCGTTGCCCAGCGCGTGCCTGGGCACTGCTCTCGGCCAGTTGCTGGTTTCGCTTGACGCTGGCGCTTTGGGTGCCAGCGGTCACGCCGCCAGCGTCCCATGGCGCACGTTGAAGCAACTCTTGCAGTTGCTTCAATTCGTCATCGTTCAACAAGTCTTCGATGATGCGCATGATGACAGGCGCTTAAAACTTGTAGGTCGCGGCAATCGTGGTTGCCCGCTTGGTTCCGGGAACGGTGTGACCCGCGTAAACGCCCTCGTAGTAGTCGCGGTTGAGCAAGTTTTTGATGTTGATCTGCCACGCGACTTGACCCACGGTGTATTCGGCCATGGCATCCACGCGCTCATAGGCGGGTAGCGCGGACGTGTTCGTCGAGTTGCCAAAGCGCTTGCCCACACCTTCAACGCCGCCGCCGAGTTTGAGTCGATCAGAGGCCTTAAAGGTGCTCCACAAGCTTGCGGTGTAGTTGGGCGTGTTGATGGGGGTTTTGTCTTGGGTACCGGCTTGCTGACCACTGGCCTGGGTGATGCGGCCCTGCTGGAAGGCAAAGGCCGTGAACACCTCCCAGTTGGCATTGATGCGGCCAGCGGCTTCAAACTCGACACCTTGCGTGCGGCGCTTGCCTGAGAGCAAAAACAACGTGGGCGAGGCCACATCGGTGTTGCGCTCGTTCGTCTTTTCGGTGCGGTAGGCCGCCGCGCGCAGCGCCAGTTGGCCGTCAAACAGGTCCCACTTGGCACCCAACTCGATGTTGCGGTTGAGCTCGGGGGGCGTGTTGCTACCGGCCGGGTCAAGCTGATACAACTCGCCCGATGGGTTAAAGCTGGTGCCCCAACTGCTGTAGAGGCTTACGGCGTCCGTGGGCTGATAGATGGCGCCGACTTTTTTACTCCACACGTTGTCGGTTCGGCTCAGCGGCGTCAGTGGCGCGGTGCGTTCGTAGTCGCTCACAAAGTGGTCGTGTCGCAGGCCTGCGACCAGTTTCCACTGCGCCGTGATGGCGCTCGTGGTTTGTGCATACAAACCGCGCGTGGTGGACACGAAGCTGTTGGGGTTGATGCGCCCTTGGCTGCTGAAGTAGTTGGCGGCAAGGGTTGGCGCTGAATTGGGGTTGAAGGCCGTGGTGGGTGGGTTGGTCACTGCGCCGGTATTGGACCAGCGTTTGGAGCGCTCACGGGCGAGCTCCAAACCAGCCAAGACTTCGTGGGCCATGCCAGCTAGTTTGAGCTTGTCGGTGTAGTCGGTTTGGCTGGTGATGGCGCGTTCCTCGCCGCCTCGGGCAGGCCGCCCCCGGTTGACGACTGTATTAGCATTGATTGCTGTGGTGCCTGCGGCAAGGCGCGGGGCGGTCACCCACAAGTCGCGTGCGTATTTGGCCGTGCGAACGGAGGTCCTGAGCAGGCTGGATGCGTCAAATCTGTGTTGGTACGTTGCCGTTGTGATGCTGGCGCTGTTGCGCTCATAGTCGGCATTCGCAAGACCGTAAAAGGTGTTGACAGGCACGTCAAGCGGCGTGGCTTCGAGATCGCCTGGCTTTCGAAAGTACGGCACACCGTAGTCCGGGAGGTTGTTTTCTTTGAGGTAGTAATGCGCCAGGGTGATTTGGTCAGGCGTTCCGAGGCCAAAGACCACCGTTGGAGCCAAGGCTTGGCGCTTGTTGTTGACCGAGTCTCTGAAACTGTCCGCGTCGTGGGTCAATGCGTTGAGTCGCATCACGGTGGTGTTGCTCAGGGCGTGGGTGAGGTCGGTGCTGAGGCGTTTGTAGCCGTTGCTGCCCAGTGTTGCAGTGATCTCTTTGCCGCCAAAGCGGTGCGGGGTTTTGCTGACTTGGTTGATCAAACCACCGGCCGAGCCGCGGCCGTAGAGCATTGAAGCGCTGCCACGCAA
>JANOPN010000102.1:0-2981 GCA_031421855.1 Comamonadaceae bacterium | reverse complement strand
TGGCAGGCCGTCAAGACCCTGTTTGACGAAGCGATGGCGCTGGATGCGTCGCAGCGCGAGGCGCATGTGCGTGCGCGCGTCGCGGCTGACTCAATGGATGCCAGCGTGGCTGCAGAGGTGCTGCATTTGCTGGCTCACGCGACCACGACCGACTCAGGTTCGGGGTTTTTAAGCTCGCCTGCCTCGCCTTGGTCGCCGTCCGCGAGTCGCATCGGGCAGACCTTGGGCGCTTGGGCGCTTGTGCGCGAATTGGGCGCGGGTGGCATGGGCGAGGTGTTTTTAGCCCAGCGCGCCGACGGCAGCTATCTGGGCCAAGCTGCGGTCAAGGTGCTCAAGCGCGGCATGGATTCAGCCTCGGTCTTGGCGCGCTTTGATTTGGAGCGTCAAAGCCTGGCCAGGCTAGACCACCCGCACATTGCTCGCTTGCTTGACGCGGGCTTGACTCCAGACGGTTTGCCCTACTTTGTGATGGAGCATGTCTCGGGCGTGGCGATTGATGTGGCGGTGGAGCAGCGCAGCGTGCCCCAGCGCTTGTCGTTGTTTTTGCAGCTGGCCGATGCGGTGGCGCATGCGCACCGCAATTTGTTGGTTCATCGCGATTTGAAGCCCAGCAACGTCTTGGTCAACGATCAAGGGCAGGTGAAGTTGCTGGACTTTGGCATTGCCAAGGCCATTGATCCGAGTCAGCCGGGGTTGGACCAAACCCGCGAGAGCGAACGCCCCTACACGCCCAGCTACGCCAGCCCCGAGCAAGTGCGCGGCGATCCGGTGACCACAGCCACCGATATCTACAGCCTGGGGGTGTTGCTGTACGTGATGCTCACGGGTGCTAAACCCTATGCCAGGCACGCCACCAGCCCCCACGACATGGCGCAAGCCGTGCTCAACGACGCGCCCACCAAGCCCAGCAGCCTGAGCGCTCAGTCCGCACTTGCAACCGGTTGGGAGCAAACCCGAAAGCGACTGGCAGGCGACTTGGACACCATTGTGCTCAAGGCGCTGGCCAAACCCATCGAGCAGCGCTACGCCAGTGTGGATGCGTTTGCCAACGACATCAAAGCGCATTTGAGCGGCCACCCGATCAGCGCACGCCCGCAAAGCTGGCGCTACCTCTCGGGGCTATTCATCAGCCGCAACAAGCTCGGCGTGGCCCTGGCTGGGGCGGCGATGGTCGGCATCTTGGTCAGCTTGGCTGTTGCCATTTGGCAGGCACAAGTCGCGTCTGCTCAAGCGGTGATCGCAAAAGAGCGCTTCAATGACGTTCATCAGTTTGCGCGAACCATGTTGTTTGACGTAGACCGCGCACTGCGAGAAGGCCCCACTGCGGGGCGAGCGATGCTCGTGACAACTGCATTGCAATACCTCGACCGTCTCGCATCACCCACAGACGGCGTCGAAGCCACACCAGCACTCTTACGCGACCTTGCTGAAGCCTATGAGCGAGTTGGTGATATTCAAGGCAACCCGCAAGAGTCGAACCTTGGGAAAACCGCAGACGCGAGCCAAAGCTATGCCAAGGCAATGGTCTTGAGACGAAAGCTTTTCGCGCTTTTACCAGACGATGAAAAGAACATCGCAGGGCTCAGGGGAGCCCATCAGCGGGCAGCGGATCAGCTGCGCGCCGACGGAAAATTGAAGGAGTCTTTGCCCCATTTTGAAGCAGCAGCGCTTCATGCCACGGAATTGGCGCGACGCCAACCGGACAGTTTCGCCGCCCAAGTGGCGCGCCTTGAGGCCCAGCGATTTTTAGCCTCGGTGCACTATCGCCCGTTTTTCCCGAGCCTGAACAATCACGCAAAAGGCAAAAGCATCATTGAAGCGATGAACGTTGAGGCAGATCTTTTGGTCGAACGCTTTCCAAGCGAAGCGAAAGTGCTTGAAATTCAATCTGGCTTGCTGGGTCAGCTTGTAGAAATACGCCGAATCGGCGGCGACTATCAAGCCGCATTGGACACGGCAAACAAGGGCGTAAAAGTGACGAGTGCATTGCTAGCCTTGCAGCCCAAGAACCCCAGATTCAATCGCTTCATGGCGCTTGCGCAAGAACGGCAAGCGTACGCTTTGCTTGACAGCGGCAGCATCGAGGACGGCTTGGCGAAGATGAACGGTGCTGAGTCGAAAAATGCAAAACTGGCCCAGGACGATGTGGACAACGAACGGACTCAGCGCAACTGGGCGAATTCGATGGGTATTTTGGCCGAGCAATACGATGCTCTCGGCCAAAACAAATTGGCCTTGCATTGGTATCGCCAAGAACATGCTCAGTTGACAAAGTTGCGTGCCAAGTACCCGCAAGTCGGGTTTTTGGTGGGTCGGTTGGACGAATCCACTCGCGACCTCGCGGTCCAATTGGCGTTAAACGGCAAAGCTCAGGAGGCCGCGCAGCTCCAACGCGTCTTGGATGAGCGGCGCACCGAAAAACGGCTCGGTGTGGTTGAAGACGGCGAAGACGCGAAATACGCGATTCAACGCGCACGCGTCATCGCGCTTACCCGCAAGGAGCGGCTCTTCTCCAGTGAAAATCTTGAGCAAAGCATGATCACGGCACGCAAGGGATTCGTGCAGTTGAAGTCTGAGTCCAACGCATCTCCTCACGATGCGCTTGTCGCCCGCGAGTCCGCAATCAATCAGTTGCGTGTCGGTAGCCTGCTGACAGACACAGATCGGCAGCTTGGTTGCGAGTTATCAACGCTGGCTGCGAGTGAACTGAAATTGCTTAAACAAAGCAACCGCCTCTCGGCGACTTATTGGGGTAGCGAGTCGCTCGCGTCGGCACTTGCCAAAACTTGTGCGTCTCAGCCATGAATTCACTCGAGATTGGGTCGACCGTGCCAAACACGTGGCAGGCCGTCAAGACCCTGTTTGACGAAGCGATGGCGCTGGATGCGTCGCAGCGCGAGGCGCATGTGCGTGCGCGCGTCGCGGCTGACTCAATGGATGCCAGCGTGGCTGCAGAGGTGCTGCATTTGCTGGCTCACGCG
>JANOPN010000101.1:0-11655 GCA_031421855.1 Comamonadaceae bacterium | reverse complement strand
TTTCACCGTGGACGTGTTTTTGCGGCGTTTTGTCGAGGCAAACGTGGTCATTTCTATCAAATCCAATTTGTACCGTCGCAAAAACACTCGGCACCCATCGCATCCCCGCAGCGGGCGCAGCGCCGCACCGCCTGCCTTGCAGGGGCATTGAGCCCCTGACGCGCCATGCGGCACGCCGCTGCATCCCGCTGCGGCGTGCGCTGGATGCCGTCACGGTGAAATATGCGGGCTAGCAAACGAGCGACTTCTTTCCTTGGTCAATGGTGATGTTTTGGCTCTTGGCGTTCAGCGCGCACCGCAGCGTTTAGTTGGTCACGTCCTGGTTGGCTCGGCTTGGACGCGTATTGAACCGGGCTCGTCTGACGCCTTCATCGCAGCCCTGTGGCACGACTGTTCTGCCACGCTGCGACGCTTCACTCACCGCACCAAGCCTTTAGGAGATCAGTATGAAACCAGCAACACCTGACCCAACCACAGCGTAGTCTGGCCTGCGTGCCACGTGCCACGTGTCATGTTTGGCGTGACCCATGCCAAACCTGCAATCACAGCCGCCATTCTTTGCCAAGCATCGGTTTGTCGCGCACGGGCCAAACTGGGCATAGCATTTGCACGACTTCCATCAGGCTGATCCACTCAACGATAGGGTCTGAGTTGGCAAACGGTGGCTGAAAGGGAACACCAGCGTCGTGCACCAACACTGCGCTTGAACCCGCTACAAAAACGGACTCATTCAGTGCATGTTGAGTGTCAGTTGTCATTTTCTAAAATGAGCTTATTCAGCAGTTCTGTTTGATCGAACAGTGCAAAGTACTCTCGCAGTTGAACCTCATCGATTGACGCGCGGTGTATTTTCATTAGCGCACGAATGTCGTCCAAATCGCGTGTTCTCGTGGCATCGTTCACATGGCCTTGCAGCTTGAAGCCAATGAGCCCTTCGACGCTGATAACGCGCAAGCGCCCCATCGGGGTCTCGCGCTCTGACGCTTGGGCTAACAGGCGTCGCGCAAGAGGACGATGCGCGTAAAGCAAATCCAAGCCTTCTGAGCCGCGCACATAGTTGGCGGCATCTTCGCTGCGGTGGATGCATTGGTAGCCCAGCTTCAGCAAGGCTGCATGCACCGCATCGCCATCCTCAGCCTGCAAAAGAAAATCCACATCTTTCGTGGCGCGTACGACGCTGTGCGCAGCCACCGCCAAGCCGCCGATCAAGGCAGGCTTTGTGTCGGCGGCTGCGAACATGGAAAGCGCTTCGCGGATTTGTTTAACGAGGTCGGGCATGGTTACAGAATTGGCTCGGAAGTCTTGCCATCTTAGGGCCGAAGGATCATCAGCAATTCGCAGCTCTCATGCTGGCTTGCATGCGATGCATCCAAGCCAGCATGCTGATACTAGCGACCGCCGTTGGCCAAGGACGCCAGCCACATGCGCAGCCGCTCGATAAAGAGCGTGTTGTTCTTTGTCACTTTTGATGGCTTCAAGTGCAAAATCGGGTGTTTACAGCCCACGGTCCACAAAGCAACACACATGACACGACTATCCATTGTCCTAAGGGGCGCGAGCATCGCATCCAAAACCAGCTTGATCACGGCCGCAGCGCTGGCTTGCGCGTGGGTCGCCGGTGGCGCGCAGGCTGCGTCTGCGCACGCAGGCTATGAGCGCATGCCGATTCCTGACGCGGCGCAAATGAAGCGCCTATGCGCGTCAACGATTGCAAAGGCCGGTAAACAAGTCGGCGTGCTCGAGCGCGGACCAGTCGGGAGCAAGGCGATGCTTACCAAATGGAATCAGTTAGACGAAATTTTGCAGGCGGTGGACGGCATTTCGAGTTTGGTGGCAAATGTGTTCACCGACAAAGCGGTGCGCGAAGCGGCGGAAGCCTGCTCAACCGATTTGACGGCGTTTTCGGCCAAGCTGTTTCAAAACGAGCGCGTGTTCAAAAATATGAGCGCGGTGGTGCCAAAGGATGCGGTGGATGCGCAATTGAAGAAAAGCGTGGTTGAGGGTTTTGAAGATACGGGCGTGACCCTGAGCTTGGACAAACGCGCTCGCATCAAGGCGATTTTGGACAAACTTGAGCAGTTGAGCCAAAACTTTGATCGCAACGTGCGTGAAGACCCGACCACCGTGACCATGAGCGCAGGCGAGGTCGCAGGCATGCCCGAGACTTGGCTCAAGCTGCACAAAAAAGACGCAAGCGGCAACTTCATCGTCAACATGAGCTACCCGGCGTACCTGCCGTACATGCAGCAAGGCATGAGCGAAGAGGCGCGCGAGCGGCTTTGGATGGCCAAGTCGAACGAAGGCGGCGACAAAAACTTGGAGATATTGAACGAAATCAGTGACTTGCGCCGAGAAATGGCTTCTTTGTTTGGCAGCAAAAGCTACGCGGATCACGTGGCGCGTCGCCGCATGGCGGGCTCGGCGGGCGCAGTTGACCGGTTTTTGATTGACGTCAAAGCCGCAACCGAGGCTGGCGAGCGCCAAGACATTGCTGATTTGACCGCCGCCAAAGCCAAACACACGGGCCAGGCCAATGCGGTGCTCAAGCGCTGGGATAGTGCGTTTTACAGCGAGCGCTTGCGCAAAGAGCGCTTCTCAATCGACCAAGAGGCGCTTCGCAAGAATTTTCCAACTCAGGCGAGCTTGGATTTCATGTTCAAGGTTGCGTCAGACCTCTACGGCGTGAAGTTCGTGCCCGCAGCCGACCCCAAAGCCGTCAAACTGTGGCATCCCGATGTGCGCTATGTTGAGGTGCGCGACGTCAAGACCAATGCTTTCATCGGCGGCGTGTACATGGATTTGTTTCCCCGCGACGACAAATACAACCATGCGGCCGCTTGGCCTGTGCGCGGGGTGAGTACCTTGACCGGGCGCAAGCCGTTTTCGGTGCTGGTGACCAATTTCAGTCGCGAAGGCCTCACCCACGACGAACTCGAGACGCTGTTGCACGAATTTGGCCATGTGCTTCACGGTGCGTTGAGCACGTCGCGTTATCTTGGCTTGGCTGGAACGGCAGTCAAGCGTGACTTCGTCGAGGCACCATCACAAATGTTTGAAGAGTGGGCCAGAAACCCCGAGACTTTGGCACTGTTCAAAACCGTTTGCCCTGCTTGTCCGGCGTTGAGCAATGAGCAAATTGCCAAACTCGAAGCTGCCCGCACGTATGGGCGCGGTTCGCGTTATGCACGCCAACACTTGTATGCAGCGTACGACATGGCCTTGCACGGCGAGAAACGCCAAGACGCCCAAGCGCTTTGGGCGCAAATGGAGTCGGCCACGCCCCTGGGCCACGTCAAAGCAACCAAGTTTGTCGCCAGTTTCGGCCATTTGGCCAGCGGTTACGGCGCGGGCTACTACGGCTATTTGTGGTCGGAAGTCATTGCGCTCGACATGCTCAGCGCTTTCAAAGGCAAGTTGATGGACCCAAGCGTGGGCAAACGCTACCGCGACATCATCTTGGCAAGCGGCGGTCAGCGCGAGCCCATTGACATGGTCAAAGAGCTACTAGGGCGTGAACCCAACCGTGACGCGTTTTATGCCGAAATCAGCGGCAAACGCTGATTCAAGTGCTAACTTTTTAATTTATTGGCACTTGGTCACCGAACCTATTGAGTTTGTTGCTATAAATAAATGAGTAATCTGGTCTATTCAACCGAAGTCGGGCGAACCTGTCCGGCGTGTCGAAAGGCCATCAGTGCCTGCATTTGCCCCACGGCAAAGCAAGCGGGTCTTCAAGCCGTGCGCAGCAAGCTCGACGGCGTGGTGCGGGTTCAGCTCGAGAGCAAGGGCCGGGGCGGCAAATCCGTCAGCATTGTGCGCGGCCTAGACTTGGACGAAGCCGCCCTGACGGCTTTGGGTAAGCAGCTGCGAACTGCCTGCGGCAGCGGCGGCACCATCAAAAATGGCGCCATTGAAGTGCAGGGCGATCATGTTGCCACGCTCATGCAAACTCTCACCAAACTGGGTCACGCGGTGAAGCGGGTTGGGGGATAACTGATAACCTTGGGTCAATCCGTTCACAACGCCCAAATGATTAAAACGCGCCGCACATGCCACTGATTGATGACCCCAGCACCGCCGCGAAAGTGAACCACCCAACCGTCGCCGTCGAAATGCGCAATGTCAGTGTGGTGTACCCCACGTCTGATGCGCCGGTTCAGGCCTTGAGTGGCATTGATTTGAGCATTCAAGCGGGCGAATTTGTGTCGCTGATTGGCCCATCGGGTTGTGGCAAAACAACTTTGGTTCGGGTCGTCGCTGATTTAGAGCCGATCAGTGTTGGGCAGGTGCTGGTCAACGGTGCCTCCCCTCGCGAGGCGCGGTTGGCTCGGGCTTATGGCTATGTGTTTCAAGCGCCTGCGCTCTTTCCTTGGCGCACGGTTTTGGCCAATGTGACTTTGCCACTGCAAATTCAAGGCAAAAACGCGGCTTTGGCTCGCGAAATCGCGCTGAAGCAGCTCGCGCAAGTGGGTTTGACGGGTTTTGAGGGCAAATACCCGTGGCAGCTCTCAGGCGGCATGCAGCAGCGCGTCTCCATTGCGCGAGCCTTGTCGTTTGAGCCGCGCTTGCTGATGATGGACGAGCCGTTTGGTGCGCTGGACGAAATCACCCGCGACCGATTGAATGAGCAACTACAGCAGCTGTGGCTGCGCGAGCGGCGCACCGTGATGTTTGTGACGCACTCGATTGCTGAGGCGGTGTATTTGTCAACTCGCATCGTGGTGATGTCGCCCCGGCCTGGGCGAATAGTCAAAGTGATCGCGTCGACCTTGCCCGATGAGCGGACGCTGAGCATGCGCGACACGCCTGAGTTTGCGGCGCTCGCCCACGAGGTGCGCGAGGCCTTGGCCGTCGGTCACCATGGCTGAGGTTGCGCCACCCACGCGCATGGCTAAGCCGCCGAGTCAATGGCTACCCGTCGCGGTGGTGTTGGCAGTCGTGTTGGCGCTTTGGTATTTGGCGACTTGGCGCATGAATTCGCCAGGCGCAATCGAGCGCGTCATGGGTGCACCAGGTTCATGGAGCGCCATGGATTTGCTAAGGGCCACGCTTTCAATGGAGCGCCCGTTGATTCCGGCACCCCACCAAGTTGCCTTGGATATTTGGAGCAGCTTGACCGATTGGCCGCTTGACTCACCTCGAAATTTGCTTTTCCACGCCGCCGTCACCGCGCAGTCAACCGGGGTAGGTTTCGTCTTGGGCAGCGTGCTGGGCTTGGTTTTGGCGGTCTTGATTGTTCACTCGCGCACGCTTGACCGCGCATTGTTGCCGTGGATCGTGGCATCGCAAACCGTGCCGGTGTTGGCCATCGCGCCGATTGTGTTGATTATTTTGGGCAGCATCGGGCTGACCGGCATCGCGCCCAAGGCGGTGATTGCGATGTATTTGTGCTTTTTTCCGGTGACTGTTGCAATGGTGCAAGGTTTGAGATCACCACAAACAATAGAAGCCGAGATGATGCACACCTATGCCGCCAGCCGTTGGCAGGCGCTTTGGTTGCTTCGCTTGCCGTCAAGCTTGCCGTTTTTGTTTCCGGCTCTGCGGGTTGGGGTGGCGGCTGGTTTGGTGGGCGCGATGGTGGCTGAGTTGCCAACTGGCGCGCAAGCTGGGCTGGGAGCACGATTGCTCACGGGATCGTATTACGGCAACACCGTGCAAATCTGGTCGGCACTCGTGATGTCGGCTTTGCTGGGCTTATTGCTCACGACTTTGGTGTCATGGATTGAACACTGGGTTTTGCGGCATCGCAAAGGATTTTGATGAATTCAAACCCCCGCACCGTTTTGCTGACGCTCACTTGGGTTGCCGCCAGTGTGGTTGCAGGGCTTGTGCTGCTGTTGTCGCCAACGTCTCAAGGCGAAATACCGGCCGACTTGACGTACTGGGTTTGTTTGGGCCTCGTTGCGGCCATGGCCGTGGCCAGCGTTTGGGCCACCGCAGCGCTGGACGGGACGCGCTGGGTAGGTCTGTTGACTGCGGGCCTGTTTGGCCTGTGGGTGATCTATTTTTGGCAGGTTTTGGTCACCGTCTTTGAGGTGTCTCGGGTGCTGTTGCCGTCGCCTTCGCTGATTGGCGCGTCTGCCGTTGACCACGCCGGTGCGCTGTGGAAGGACTTCAACCAAACAGTCGTCAAGGCGGTCGTCGTCGGCTGGGTCGTGGGCTGCGCTTTGGGTTTTGCGGTCGCAGTCGCGATTGACCGCACGCCGTTTTTGCAGCGTGGCCTTTTGCCAGTCGCGTCGCTCACCAGCGCTGTGCCATTGGTCGGCGTGGCACCGATTGCGGTGATGGTGTTCGGTTTTGACTGGACATCCAAGGCGGCCGTCGTGGTGCTGATGACGTTTTTTCCTATGCTGGTTTCTACCCTTGCAGGCTTACAAGCCGCAGGCAAACTGGAACGCGAGCTGATGCACAGCTACGCGGCAGGGTATTGGCGCACCTTGAGTGCGCTGAGGCTGCCCACAGCCATGCCGTTTGTGCTGGGTGCCCTCAAAGTCAACGCGACTTTGGCCTTAATCGGGGCCATCGTGGCAGAGTTTTTCGGGTCAACAACGCAGGGTTTGGGCTTTCGCATCTCGACCGAGGCTTCACGCATGAACATGCCCTTGGTTTGGAGTGCGATTGCGGTGGCTGCGGTAACGGGTTCGCTGGCATACGCCTTGCTTGTGCAATTGGAGCGTCGCTTGTTGTTTTGGCACCCGACCGTGCGAAGCGCATGACCGTTTTTGGCGTTTTTTGTTTTTTTTACCAGGAGTTGATTGATGAATCGTTCGAATGTTTTGACCAAAACCCTAGTCGCAGCGTCGATTGCCCTGGGCGGGCTGATGTCAGCCCAAGCCGCAGACAAAGTGACCGTGCAACTCAAATGGGTGCCACAAGCCCAATTTGCGGGCTACTACGTTGCGCAGGCCAAGGGCTACTACAAAGAAGCGGGTCTGGACGTGACCATCAAGCCCGGTGGCCCCGACGTGTCGCCAGTGCAAGTGATCGCCGGCAACCAAGCCGACATCGTCGTGAACTGGATGCCCGATGCGCTGGCGGCGCGCGAGGCAGGCGTGCCGCTGGTGAATGTGGCGCAGATTTTCAACAAATCCGGCTTGATGCTCACCTGCAAAAAAGCCAGTGGCGTGACCACACCGAAGGACCTCAAGGGCAAAACCCTGGGTGTTTGGTTCAGCGGCAACGAGTACCCGTTTTACAGCTGGATGAGCAAGCTTGGCTACAAAGTTGACACCGACATCAAGGTGCTGAAGCAGGGCTTCAACGTCGACCCGCTGCTTCAAAACCAAGCTGCGTGCATCTCAACCATGATCTACAACGAGTATTGGCAAGTGATTGACGCCGGCGTCAAAGAGTCCGACTTGGTGACGTTTTTCTACGAAGAGCAGGGCGTCGCGTCTCTCGAGGACGGCCTGTACGTGATGGAAGCCAAGCTCAAAGACCCCGCTTTTGTCGCACGCATGGGCAAGTTCGTGAAAGCCACCCTCAAAGGCTGGAACGAAGCGGTCAAAGACCCAGAAGCCGCAGCCAAGATCGTCGTAGCGGCCGACACATCGGGCAGCTCGACCCTGAAGGCGCAAAAGCGGCAGATGGAAAACGTCGCCAAGCTGATTTCAACCGCGAACACGCCCAAAATGGGCTACTTGGAACCCGCCGCATACGAGCGAACGGTCAAGGTGCTGCTCAGCGGTGGCAGCGCGCCCGTCATCAAGAAAGATCCAGGCAAAGCGGCTTACAGCCACGCGGTTTGGGACGCAGCAATGAAAAAGTGATGGATGCACCGCATCGTGCAATCTCTAAAAGGGCCTTCGGGCCCTTTTTTTTGCGCGCGACAAAACCTGTGCGGTCGCTATGGATCGAGTCAACGCAATAGATATGTTTCACTGGCACGACGCGCCATGTCGGCGCACACTGGCGTGGCTGCTCATGCAGCGCTTGCCGCGCCACTTGTGACCGCGGCAACTTAGGCTCAATTCATTGGGCCTGGTCGTGCAGACTGCTAATCTCTGTGCGCCAAATCGGGTGCTTTCTCCTCGTAAGCGCCCAGCCCGGGTGGCACTTCTGGTGCTCCCGGGCTTTTTTGTTGTCCGATTTGTCGGGCTGCACCGACAGTGATCGGCATCACATCGTTCTGGCGTGGGACAATCTCGCCCTCACATTGCACTCACCCGCCCGATTTGTTGACGCATTCGGCAGCATCGGTGTTTGTAGACCCTCGATTCATCTGCTTTTTTACAGGTTCTGGACATGTTCAGTTTCCGCGCCAATACGCCGCCTCCATCGGCGGACGATGCCACCGCCAACGCCGCAGCCAAACCAGCTGCGCCGCATAAATTTGATGACCTCACAGGAGGTGCGTTTTCGGCCCCCACGTCTGGCGAGCGCGCGCAAAAATTGCGGACTTGGTTGACAAGCGAGCCTGCGGCTGATGTCATTGCAGACGTCTTTAAAGAACTCAGCCACCGCGACAAAGGGGCAGCCCGCGTGCTCAAGGACAAGCTTGACGAACTCAAACGCAGCAAGAATCAAGAGTCAATCGTTTCTGAGTGGGTTGACCGCGCAAACACGCTGCTTGGCGGCGCCAAGCTCAACGTCGCTGACGCCATGGCTTGGCAGCGCGACGCTGCCAAAGCAGGTGCGCCACTGTCTAAGCCACCGCTTGCCGAGTTGCGCGCAAGCTTGGCCGAGCGCATCAAAGCCGTTGAAGATTTGCAGCATCGTTTGTTGGTGCAACGTGAGTCAGCCATGCTGCTTGCCCAGCGCTGCGACGTGTTGTCAACCAAGCCGCTGGCTGATGCCGTCGCTGCGCGCGAAGCGCTTAGCGCCGACGTAGACCATTGGACCGTTCAGACGGCCGCATTGCACGCCGACACAGCCTGGGCCAGTGTTGACGCGAAATACGTGGCGCAAATTGGCGCGGCTCAATCGCAAATCGTGGCTGTTTGGTCGGCATTCGGTTCTGCTTTGACCGTTGCTGTTGCCGCGTCTGAGCACATCGATTCGCCGCTCCCCGAAGTGCCCGTATGGGCCGACGAGTTGCGCGCCAAGCGGGGGCAATCGGTTCGCGCCGTGGCGAGCGATGCGCCCGCCAAGCCAAAACCCGCACCGATTGACCCGGCTGAGCGCGCTCAAGCGGTTGCCGAAGTCAGCGCAGCCCTCGAGGCGCTTGAAAAAGAAGTCGCCGACGGCCATACCAAGGTCTTGCCAAAAGCGGTCAACGACTTGCGGGCCGTTTTGAAGACGCACGGCCGCAAAATTGATGCTGAGTTGGATCAAAAAGCACATGCGGTGCTCAACCAAGCCAGCGAGTTGGGTGGTTGGCAGCGCTGGCGTGCCGACCAAATTCGCCAAGAGCTGGTCACCAAGGCTGAAGCATTGGCCGCACCGTATCGCACCGATGCGCCGCGCAAAGACGCTAAGAAACCAGTCAAAGTGACGGTTAAGCCTGCGCTACCCACCGCGCCGGTTGAGGCTTCTGCTGACGAGGCCGTGCCAGCCGAGGCGATCATTGACGCACCAGTGGACTCAGAAGCCGCTGAGCCGCCAGTTGTCGAAGCAACTGCCGCTGAGGCTGTGGCGATTGAAGACGCGCCTGAGCAAGTTGTGGAATCAGCGCCCCAAGCACAATCTGTTGCAGCTCCCGTGCGCCAAGGCCTCAGTGGGCGCAAGATGCAAGGCGCATTGCGCGAACTGCGCGACCAATGGAAGTTGACCGACGCGGGCGGGGTGCCCAACCACTCGCTTTGGCGGCGTTTTGACGAAGCTTGCACGGTTGCCCACACGGCGGTTGAGCAGTGGCTCGAGACCGTCAAAGCCGAAGAAGACACCAACAAAGCCAAGCGTTTTGCCTTGATTGACGAGTTGACCGCATGGACTGCGGCGCACGCCAACAGCACCGACTTTCGGGCGCAATCGCGTGACCTGTTCCACTTTGCCCAAAAATGGCGCGATGGCGGGCATGTGGGCGAGAAAGCGTATGACCTGCTGCAACCCAAGTGGAAAGCGGCTATCCGGGCCGCGCACGGTCCGCTAGATGCCGCGCAGGGTGCCAGCATCGAGCGTCGCAAGGCCTTGATTGCGCAGGCCCAGGAGATGGCTGCCGGAACAGCGCAGCACGGACTGCGCATGGATTTTGTGCGTCATTTGCAACAGGCGTGGCAGGCAGAAGCGCAGGGCATGGCCTTGGACCGCAAACTTGAGCAACGCATGTGGGAGCAATTTCGTTCGCACATCGATGCCGCTTTCGCTGCAAAATCGGCTCAGCGCGAGCAAATCAACGCGCAAATGTCCAACCGCGACCGCCGAGTATTGGAAGCATCCAAAGCGCTGGATGCGGCCAACGCCAGCCAAGACGCCGGTGCGATCCGCGCCGCGATTGATGCATTGCAACAAGCCTTGCACGCACCCGAGCCCGTGCAAACGGCTCAACCGGTGGTTGAAATTGTCGTTGTTGCGCCTGTAGAGGCCAAAAACGACGCAGATGTGGCTGATTTGGCGGCAAATATGCCCTTGGTCCCCGATTCTATTGATTCGGATGCTACTGAAAGTATAGCGGCTGCTATCGAGGCGATTGCCGAGCCTGCCGAGCCCGCTGCTCCTGTTACGCCGGTAGTCGTCCCCAAACCGGTCAAAGCAGTTGTTGCCCGACGCGGCGATGACCGTCCGGGTGGCGCTGCTGCTGCGGCCACAGCCCCGGCCCGATTTGGCTCGCGCGAAGGTGGTCGCGACAGTGGTCGTCCAGGTGATCGCCGTGGCCCACCCGGCAACACCGGTCGCCCTAGCGGCCCGCCAGGAACCGGTCGCCCAAGCGGCCCGCCAGGAACAACTCGCCCGGCCGACTCGCGCGACGGACCCCGTACCGGTGACCGCTTTGGCGACCGCCGAAACGCTGACCGTGGTTCTGACCGCGGCAGTGATCGCGGCTATGACCGTTTTGGCGGGCGTGACGAGCCGATGGCACCCCGTTTGGGTGACGCCGCGTTCCGCGCCCAACGCGAGGCGCTTGAGGTCGCACAAAACCAGCTTCGCAAGCTCGCAGCTCTCGCGCATGGCGATGCTATCGCCGGCTTGTTGGCCGCTTGGGAGCAGCGAAAACCCGCTGAATTGCCGTCGGCTGCAACGCTGGGTCGAGCCATCAATGCGTGCATGCGCGGGCAGTGGGAGCAGGCGATTGGTCGCGCTTCGAGCGGGCCGGTTGACCAAACCTTGCTGCGCTTGGAGATGGCCGCGGAAGTGCCCACACCTGCCGCATACATCGACGCGCGTCGGGCGTTGCAGTTGCAAATGCTCACCAAACGCAATGACGCCTTGCCCGTGCAAACTTGGGGACTTGATGTCGCCAAAGTACTGCAAGCCGCTCACGACGATGAGTCGGCCAAGCGCTTGCGCACGGTGTTGAAGTCACTGCTGCGCTGATCGCCAGCGCCACGCCTCGTAGAAGGTGTCGAAGAGTGCCGCAAGTTGCGGCCACTCGGCCTGAAACTTGGGTGCGTTGACAAAATACGCCTCGGTCGCAACTGCGAAAAACTCGGCCGGGTCGCTCGCGCCGTAGGCATCAAGCCATGGCTTGGCGGCACCAAAACGCTCACTCCAGTTGAGCATGTCTTGGTGTTTCTCGAGCGCTGAAGCAAATACCGCCTGCCAATGCCGATGCGCGGC
>JANOPN010000100.1:0-39945 GCA_031421855.1 Comamonadaceae bacterium | reverse complement strand
GCCATGCGTCAATTTCCTTCAAACACAACTCTATGCGCTCTCGCTGCGACTGCCTCATGCCCAACTCCTCGTCGTTGAAACCCCAGAGACTCGCGAATTCAACACAAGTGCGCAAGGATGGTGGTCACCGGACGCTTACATTCCAGTTTGACTGGAGCGAGGAAGGCATGGTGGTGGGCGGGATTTACCGGCGCATGCAGGTCTCGCACATGAAGCTGTGCGCCAGTCGAGCCTTTTGGTTGGTGGCCTACCCCAGTCAGGGCCATGAAATGCTGTTTGACGCCCACACCCGATCATTCGCAGCCCTGGGCGGTGTCGCTCGCCGGGGCATCTACGACAACATGAGGACGGCGGTGGACAAGGTTAAAAAAGGCAAGGGCAGGACTGTCAACGCTCGCTTTGCGGTGATGTGCGCGCACTACTTGTTTGATGCCGATTTCTGCAATGTCGCCAGCGGCTGGGAGAAAGGCGTGGTGGAGAAGGGCGTCCAAGACAGCAGGCGGCGCATCTGGATTGAGGCGCAAAAACTCAAATGGGGCAGCTTTGAGGAACTCAACGCCTGGTTGGGCGGGCGCTGCCGCGCCCTTTGGCAGGACATACGTCACCCTGAATACAAACAGTTCAGCATCATGGAGATGCTGGAACAAGAACGCGGCGAACTCATGCCCATGCCAACGGCATTTGACGGCTACGTCGAGCGTTCAGCCAAAGTATCCAGCACCTGCTTGGTGGCGGTGGCCAAAAATCGCTACTCGGTTCCGTGTGAGCTGGCGGGCCAGCGGGTGAGCACCCGGCTGTACACGAGCCGCGTGGAGATTGCCACCGATGAGGCCATCGTTGCAAGCCACCGGCGTGTGGCAAACGCGGGCCATATCTGCTATGACTGGCAGCACTACATCGCGCTGGTACAGCGCAAGCCTGGAGCTTTGAGAAACGGCGCGCCCTTTAACGACATGCCAGCGCCACTCTTACGCTTGCGCCAAGGGCTGATGCGCCATGACGGGGGTGACAGGATCATGGCTCAAGTGCTTAACTGCGTACCCAGCCATGGCCTTGAGGCGGTGCTGGTGGCGGTGGAGTTGGTGATCGAGTCGGGTGCGCTCAGCTGCGAACACGTCATCAATGTGTTGGCGCGGCTCAATGCCACACCACTGCCTGAGTCTGTACAGAGCAGTTTGCACCTGACGCAGGCGCCAGTGGCCAACACAGGACGCTACGACAGCTTGCGTGGCATGACCGATGCCATGGTGGAGGTGAATCATGCAGTGTGACATTGCCAAGGAGCTCAAAGCGCTGCGCCTGCACGGCATGGCAGGGGCCTGGGTCGAATTGACGACCCAAGCGGGTGAGCCAAGCGACGCGGGCGTTCAGACCTCGCGTTGGTTGATCGAACACTTGGTGCAGGCCGAGCACACCCAACGCGCCATGTCTTCGGTGCGCCACCAGATGAAGGCAGCCAAATTCCCGTTGCACCGTGACTTGGCAGGCTTTGACTTTGAAGCTTGCAAGTTGGATCAGAAATTGGTCAAGCAATTGAGCACGCTGGAGTTCACTGACGCGGCGCAAAACGTGGTGCTTATCGGTGGGCCAGGCACAGGCAAGACCCATTTGGCCACCGCCATCGGGGTGGCGGGCATTGCGGCCAAGGGCAAGCGCGTGCGTTTTTATTCCACGGTGGATTTGGTCAATGAACTGGAGAAAGAAAAGCGTGAGGGCAAGGCTGGGCGCATTGCGCTGGCATTGTCGCGTCTAGATCTGGTGATTCTGGACGAGCTGGGGTACTTGCCATTTAGCCAAGCAGGCGGTGCATTGCTGTTTCACCTGCTCTCCAAGCTGTACGAGCACACCAGTGTAGTGATCACCACCAACCTGAGCTTCTCAGAATGGTCAGCCGTGTTTGGGGATGCCAAGATGACCACAGCCTTGCTGGATCGGCTCACACACCATTGCCACATCGTGGAGACGGGCAATGAGTCATACCGATTCAGGCACAGCAGCATGGCAGCCAGCAAACGCATCAAGGCACGCGAAAGTGCCCGCAGTGGCGGCTTGACGGCACCGGCCGCTGAGGTGCCAGACAGGCCGTGCTGAGGGCGTGCGAGCAGGGGCAATTACGCTACGGGCTACGCCCTTCGCTGCATTGCCCCTGCTCGCAATCCAAACCATACAGACCTAAGTAAAAACCAGCTATTGAGTACACTTATCCACAGTTGCTGATTCAAAATCCAGCAACCCGCCCTGGCTCAATATTGGATCGGCAGGGTGGCTCAATATTCAATCGGCGCGGACAGTCTTGGCAGACGAACGGGTTACGGAGGCACGAAAAGCCCTTGAAGAACACGGCACAGGTGCCTACTACCCACTGGGCAAGTCGATTTGCAGTGACTTCCGTATCCTGCTGGAACGAATTGTTGAGTTTGTCCTGCTTGCCGATGTGGTGCAGCGGCATCGGCGCGCGGTCAACACCTTGGGCAAGATTCAGAACCTCGCCAAGATCACGCCGACAGACTGCGCGCTCATCGAACAGCTGATGACCAAGTACTCCTGTTACGAACACAGCCAGTCTAACGAGGCGCCCGTTGAGCTGCCTGGGCCTGATGAATTGAAGTCTGATATCGAACTACTGAGGGCTTGGAACGCCGAATTCACCAAACGGGCAGTCTAGTGGTTCGACTGGCGACCGTTGTTGAACAAAGGGCCAGGCGCGATTTACCAGGCGAACTCATTTGACGAAATGATCATCTAAACGATCATTAACAAAAACAGGACGCACCGACATGCACGAAATCATCTGCCCCCACTGCAGCAAAGCATTCAAAATCGACGAGGCGGGGTACGCAGATATTTTGAAGCAAGTGCGCGATAGCGCCTTCGAGCGGCAGTTGCCTGAGTGACTTGAATTGGCCGACCAAGATAAGCGCGATGCCGTCGACCTTGCCCGGGCCAAGCTGGCTGGCGAGTTGCAAAAGGCAGCGGCGGGCAAGGACTCCCAAATTCAAGCCCAACGCGTGATTCCGCTGGTGCTCGAGCAACAGAGGACTTACGCAAAACCGCCCCAGCGGCGTTGCAGCGCCTAGCCGTGCTATTCGCACTGTCGTCGTCGCTGCGCCTTGCTGGGACGATTTTGCGTAAGTCCTAAATAGGAGGAGAGTGCGTTTAGCCCACAAGGAAGTTGCGTAAACAGCTATCAATTCAGGATCTAAATCAAGCACGTTTCGACGCAAACCATCACCCCGTGCTCTGACGGTGTAAATTCAGTGCTTACCCAATGGAGAGGTCGCTATGCAAATCAATGAAATTATTCAAGAGGCCCTGCGCCTGCCTGCCACAGCGCGGTTTGAGATCGTTGACCAGCTCATGCAAAGCCTTGACAAGCCAGACCCTGAAATTGACCGCATCTGGGGTGAGGAGGCCGTGCGGCGACTGGCCAGTTTTGACGCAGGGCGAGGCAAAACATATTCCCCCGAGGAAGTTTTTGGCCAAGACTGATGCAGGTTCGATTTACCGAGCTTGCCAAGCTCGAATTTGATGAGGCCCGCGCCTGGTATCGGTCGATTCGCCCGAGCTGGGCCGCTCGTTTTCGCAAGAGGTGCGCACCGCCACACAGCGCATGACCCACATGCCCCTGATGTACGCGCTGGAAATGGGTGACATTCGGCGATGTGTGCTCAAGCAGTTTCCCTACACAATTCGCTATGCCGTGCGGGGCGACTTGGTTCTCGTCGTGGCCGTGTCGCATCGGCACCGTGCGCCAGATTACTGGGTGGATCGGAGTTCTGATTCTTGGCCCGTCTGACATAGGACTGACGCAAAACCGCCCCAGCCGCGTTGCAGCTCCTCGCCGTGCTGTTCGAACTGTCGTCGTCACTGCGCCTTGCTGGAACAATTTTGCGTCAGTCCTATGACAGTTAAAACAGCCCTGCTTGATTTGGGTTTTCAGCAAGTGACTGGGCGGGTAGTTCAGGCTGATCAGCCGCCTTCGCTGGCAGCGATTCGTTCCGAAAACGCGCTATTCACTTGAAACTAACGCATAAACGGAACATACTATTGGCTCTATGCCGACCGACACCCACATGCAACGCGTTCTCGCCCTGGCCGCCCAGTGCGGCCTGCTGCGCGCGCGCCATTTGCAAGAGCTGGGTATTGCCCGCGTGGTGCTCTCAAGGCTCACCGCCAGCGGCCAGTTGGAGCGGGTGGGGCGCGGCGTGTATCGGCTGCTTGAGCGCCAAGGCTCTGAGCATGAGAGCCTTGCCACCATTGCCGTGAAGGTGCCGCAGGCGGTGTTTTGTTTGCTGACGGCTTTGCAGATACACGAGCTCACCACGCAGTTGCCCCGACAGGTGTGGATCGCCATGCCGCAGGGCAGCCACGCGCCCAAGATGGATTACCCGCCGGTCAAGATGGTGCAGTTTTCGGGTGAGGCGCATGCCGCAGGCGTTGAGGTGGTGCAGGTCGATCAGGTGGCGCTGAGGGTGTACGGCGTGGCCAAAACGGTGGCCGATTGCTTCAAATACCGCAATAAAATTGGGCTTGACGTTGCCATTGAGGCACTCAAAGACACCTTGGCCCGGAAGAAGGCCACAGCGGATGAGCTGTGGCGCTTCGCCAAGATTTGCCGGGTGGCCAATGTGATGCGGCCATATCTTGAAGCCTTGGGGCACGGGGGCTGAATGGCGCACGATCTCGCCGCTTCCGTTCGGGCACGTTTGCTCAATGTGGCCAAGGCTGAGCGGACTGATTTCAACTCGGTACTGGTGCGCTACGCGCTTGAGCGCTTTTTGTACCGGCTGGGTCAGTCGGCGCACGCTGACCACTTTGTACTCAAAGGCGCGATGCTGTTTAACCTTTGGTACGCCATGCCGCACCGGGCTACGCGGGATGTGGATCTGCTGGGCTTTGGCGCCAGCGATCTGGGTGCAATAGCGCAAGCATTCCGCGAAATCGTGAGCGTGGTGGCGCAAGACGGCATTGCTTTCGACGCGACGAGCGTGCGTGTGGAAGAGATTCGTAAAAACGCCGGCTATGCCGGTGCGCGGGTGATCGTGTCGGCCGAGTTGGCACGCGCCCGCTGCAAGACGCAAATTGATGTGGGGTTTGGCGATGCCGTCACACCGGGGCCGGTGGATGCGGTTTATCCGGTGTTGCTTGCCGACTTTGCGCCGCCGCGCTTACGTACCTACCCGGTCTATACGGTTGTCGCAGAAAAGCTGCACGCCATGGTGTTGCTGGGCATGACCAACAGCAGGTTGAAGGACTATCTGGATCTGTCGGTGGTGCTGGAGCGCGAGGCGCTAGACCCGACCACCTTGGCAGCCGCCATTGCGGCAACATTCACCCGCCGTGGTGCCGCGTTGCCACCAAAGCTGCCGATTGGTTTGAGTGACGAGTTTGCCAACGATCAATCCCGGCAGGCCTTGTGGGGGGCGCTCCTGAAAAAGAATGCACTGCCTGCAGTGCCACTGAGCAGCGTCGTGACGAAGTTGCGCGCTCCGCTGCAGGCAGCGCTTGCGCAGGCAGCGTCAATAAACTTACCGCTGTAAATACGGTACTGCTTGCGCTAATTCCACGTTGGCGATAGGCCGATTTGGCACACAATGCACAGCCCGCACTGGGCCTGAGTTTGCGTAAGTCCTATCGAAAACAGGAAGCTCCACCATGCACGAAATCATCTGCCCCCACTGCAGCAAAGCATTCAAAATCGACGAGGCGGGGTACGCCGATATCCTGAAGCAAGTGCGCGACGGCGCGTTTGAGCAGCAGTTGCATGAGCGACTTGAGTTGGCCGAGCAAGACAAGCGGAGTGCGGTGGAGCTTGCGCAGGCCAAGGTCGCCAGCGACATGCAAAAGGCGGCGACGGGCAAAGATTCTGAAATTCAGGCACTTAAGGCCAGGCTCGACGCCGGTGATGTCGCACGCAAGCTGGCCGTGACCGAGGCCGTGAATGCTGTGCAAAAAGAGCGCGACGCGCTCGCGAACGAACTTGAGCAGGCGAAGCGCGACAAGCGCGCAGCATCAGAGCTGGCAGATGCCAAGCTAGCGAGTGGTTTGCAGATCGCCGCAGCGACCAAGGACGCGGAGATTCAGAGCCTGAAAGCCAAGCTAGACGCCACCGGGGTGATGCAAAGGCTCGCGGTCACCGAGGCGGTTGGTGTGGTCGAGCGGGAGCGTGACGAGCTAAAAAACGGCTTGGCGCGGGCTGAGCTTGAGAAACAACTGGCAGAGAAGTCGCTCAAAGACAAGTTTGAGACGCAGATCAAAGACCGCGACGATGCGATTGAGCGCCTGCGTGACATGAAGGCCCGCTTGTCCACCAAGATGGTGGGCGAAACGCTTGAGCAGCACTGCGAAACCGAGTTCAACCGCATTCGGGCCACAGCGTTTCCACGGGCGTATTTTGAGAAAGACAACGACGCGCGCACCGGCAGCAAGGGCGACTACATTTTTCGCGACTTGGATGAGTCGGGCACCGAGTTTGTGTCGGTCATGTTTGAGATGAAAAATGAGAACGACCGCACTTCTACGAAGAACAAGAACGAGGACTTCTTGAAGGAGCTTGACAAGGATCGCACGGAGAAGCAGTGCGAATATGCCGTGCTGGTGTCTCTGTTGGAGCCAGACAGCGAGCTGTACAACACCGGGATCGTGGATGTGTTCCACCGCCACCCAAAGATGTACATCGTTCGCCCGCAGTTTTTTATTCCGATCATCACGCTGCTGCGCAATGCAGCGATGAACTCGCTCAAATACAAGTCCGAGCTGGCGCTGGTGAAGGCTCAGAACATCGACATCACGAGTTTTGAGAGCAACTTAGAGACATTTAAGACCGCTTTCGCGCGCAATTACGATCTCGCGTCGAATAGCTTCAAAAAGGCGATTGACGAGATCGACAAATCAATCGACCACTTGCAAAAGACCAAGGACGCTTTGATCGGCACGGATCGCAACCTGCGCCTTGCAAACGACAAGGCGCAAGACGTGACGATCAAGAAGCTGACAAAGGGAAACCCAACGATGGCAGCCAAGTTTGCGGAGCTTAAGCGTTCTGGGCCTTCAGACCCTCAGTGAGCCAAGGCGATTTGGTGTCGCGCAGGCAGTGGCCTTAGCCATTGAGCGCACGATCAAACGGATCAACAACCATCACGGCACCCTTGCCGCGTGGAAGCGTCAGGGCATGCAGCAGCCCAAAATCATGCACAGCGGCAAAATTTGATGGCAAATCGGCCCTTGGTCGCCGGATTCATTGATGTTGTTGCTATCAATATGTGAATAGTCGACAGATCAGCCCATTGGTCGGCATCGCGTCGCGCAGCTTGGCGCCGAGGCAGATGACTGGTGGTCGATGCAGATTTGAGCGTCGGTTAATCCAGCAACTCGTCTATTCGCAACACCTCAATCGCCTTGGTGGAGGTGAATCCACGGTCGTTGGTGAGGATGAATGTGCAACCTGCGAGTGCAGCGGTGGCGTAGTGCAATGCGTCGATCAACTTCATTGAGCGCGTTGGTGCAAGCTCGGCTGCAAGCTCGAAAACCCGAGTGCTGTGTGGCAGGACGGTGATGAATTCTTCGTCGCCAAAGAACGCTTTGAATTCGCTGACACGCAGCGCGTCGCCTAATTTGTAGGGTCGATATAGCGTTTCAGCGACAACGCAGTCGCCGGTAAAGGCAATCGCGTTGCCACCATTGAACAGCTGAATGAACGGAACGACCGCATCGAAATAGCGCTCGTGCCGTTCCAAAAAATAGATGAAGATGTTGGTGTCGACATAGATCCGTTGGCCGCGCAGGCGCGCGAGCGCTTGGACTATCTTGTCCATGATCTGCGCAGCTCTTGCAGAGTTAAGTCAATTTCTGCGGGCGTGCTACCCCACAGGCCCTTGCCAATTCCAGCAAACGACATGATATCGCGCTTGGCTGTGGGGCGTTTGCTGGGGGTGAACATCAGCACGCCGTTGGCGAGTTGCACCTCCAGTGAATCGTTGATGGCGACTTGGTGGGTGGCGGTCCACTCATGCAGCAACTCGGCCGGTATCGTGACTTGGCCTTTTTCTCGGAGTTTGACTTGCGCCATGGTGGAAGCTCTGATTGCGAGGGAATTGAGGGTGTGGCGTAGGAAATTGAAAAATTTTTCCTACGGTCGATTGTACGGACTACTGGCGTTTGCGCAACGCTGGTTGAAGCCCAATTGGGTATCGGCTGGTGCGGCGCAGCCTTTGCCCCACCGCATCAGAATTTGCCTAAGATTGCAGCCGCTCTCGCAATTCAAAATAAATGATCTACCTCCAAGCAACTCAAAAAGCCCGTGATGCCCTGGGTATCGGCAAAGTACAGCTCGACCCACCCGGGCTGACGACTTCCGCGCTTGGCAATTGGGTGGTTAACGTGGTTCCAATCGGGAGCCGGCAGGCGTTTCTCTTCATGAGCTGTCGCTCGCTTTTGAGTTTTCCAATCATGATCGGTGTGAAGCGGCCAACGCTGAAAGACATGCCTGCTTTTCTCTCGCACGGGCTGACGCAACTGGCCATGGAGATGACAGTCGCTGCAACTGAGCTGTCGCAACTGCTCAAAAGCTTCGATGAAATTGCGGTGTGCAAAGCCGTGGACCAGTCGTTACTGGGTGCGCTCCGCGCTGTTGCTGCGGGCTACGACAGGCGTGTCCATACACAAGGCGGTGTCGCTCAGGCCAGCATGGGGGCAATCATCTGGGCGATGAACTCAACGCCTTGGAAAACACTGGGGTACAAAACCCCACTCGAGGTCAGTCGTGCACTGTTTCAAGGCTGGGATGCACAAATCATCCCATTGGTTTCATCAAAATAAGTAGCAGCAAACCCAATGAATTCGCAGACCAAGGTCGAGTAATTCATCAAATTGATCTAAAAGTGTTCACCGCGAGCAGTCAGCCGTGCAAACGACTTCCAAAGCGACCACGGGTAGGTTGCGATGCGGCACGCTGACGACCAAGCCTGGGCGTTTGACGACGGCGACGCAGACTTCTAGCGGGCTGGGGCGGCGCTCGAAATAGCGCACTTCGATGCGGCTGCCGGTGTCGACCACGCTGTCGATGCGCACGCCAGAGCAGCCGCCGCGCTCGCCTAGCCACATGCCAACCACCGCGCTTTTGCTGAAATCAACGGACGGCGGTGGGGCGATGTTGACGCGCGGGCCGAGTTGCTGAGTCCACACCGCTTGGTAGCCGGCATCGTCGCGCGCGACTAGCGTTTTGCCAGTCGCCACGCTGGTGAAGTCGTAGGCGTCAATGCTGGTTGCGACCAGTGGCAATGGCGGCTCAGTGGTGCCGCCGCCGCACGCCGACAGGCCGATGAAAAGCGCGGCGGTTGTGCAAACCCGTGACAGGGTGGTGATGAAATGGGTGAAACGATTGCGGGTCATGAGCAGCTCCTTGATGTCATATGGAAAATTATCCCATTAAATTGATTGGCGTGTCGATGGGTTTCTTTTCATGCGTGATTGCCTCGCGCGCGCGGCGTGGGTGCCTTGCAAGGCTGCGCTTGATTGCAAGCCGTTCATGAGGTGGTCGATGAGGCAGCGCACGCGCGGGGCCAGCCCTTGGCGATGGGGGTAGAACAAGGACATGGCGCTGTCGTCGCTGGCGTGGTGTTTGGCCAGCACTTCGACCACTTGGCCGCTGACCAAGGCGGCGTGCGCGTGGTGGCGCCCAATGCGTGCGATGCCCAAGTGCAATAAGGCGGCGTCCAAGATCATTTCGGGGTCGGACAACAGCAGTTTGGCCTGCGGCTCCATCGCGGTGATGCGGCCGTCGGCCTTGAAGAGCCAAGGCGATGTGCGGCCCGACAAAAACTTGACCCGCAGCACGTCGTGGTCGCTCAAGTCGCTGGGCTGGGTGGGCGTACCGCGCAAGCTCAGGTATTGCGGTGTGGCGATCAAAATCGCTTGCAACGCGCAGATTTGGCGCGCAACCATGCCTTGCGGCGGGTTGGTGCCACCGCGAATGCCGAGATCAAAGCCTTCGGCAATCAAGTCCACGTTCATGTCGTTGAGGCTGAGCTCAACTTGCACGTGCGGATGCGCCAAAAAGAAGCTTGGCAACAGCGGCAACACATGGCGACGGCCAAACCCGACCGAACAACTCATGCGCACCAAGCCTGACGGGGTTTGATCGTCGCGCGCCACATCGAAGGCGTGGGTCAACGCCTCGAGTGCTGCGCGGGCGCGCTCGACGAACACGCGGCCCTCGTCAGTTGGGATGAGTTGGCGCGTGCTGCGGTTGAACAACCTGAGGCCCAGCTGGGCCTCAACCTGTGCCACGTTTTTGCTCACGGCGGCGGGCGTGAGGTCAAGCCGCTTGGCCGCCGCGCTGAACCCGCCCAAAGACGCGCTTGAAACGACGCAGGCGAGGGCAGAGTTGGAGATTTTCGATGGTTCCATTTTCAACAAAAAGTTGTGAATGATGTGCCTGATTATGTCTTTTCAAGCGAGGGTGTGATGCCGACAATCGCGCCATCAACAACGACGCAGCAGTCAATTTTTTCGATCGGAACCCCATGAAAGTCAATTTGATCTCGACTGGCCCAGTGGCCATTGCTTTGGCCCACGGCTTTGCGGATCGCGGCCATGAGGTCGTGTTTGGCACCCGCGACGTGAACGGCGAACGCGCACTGGCCGCCGCTCGTGCGGTGCCAAAGTCGCGCGTGTTGCCTCATGCCGATGCGGCTGCGTGGGCGGATATCGCCGTCGTTGCAACGCCATGGGACGCAACCGAGGCCGCGCTTGGGATGGCTGGGGCGGCCAATTTGGCTGGCAAGCTCGTCATTGATGTGACGAACCCTTTAGATGCTTCGAGTGGTAAGCCCAAACTGGCGCTTGGGTTTCCTGACTCTGCGGGTGCGCGCGTGCAGGCTTGGCTACCGGGGGCCAAGGTGGTCAAAGCGTTCAACATCATCACTGCGACCCGAATGGTTGCGCCCGTGTTTGCCGATGGGCAAGCCGACATGTTCATTGCGGGCAACGATGTGGCCGCCAAAGCCCAGGTGGCCGAGATTTTGCGCAGCTTTGGCTGGCGCAGCGCCATTGACATGGGGGTTATTGAGCAGTCATACCTATTAGAGGCCATCGCGATGACCTGGATCGACTACGGCATTGCGCGCAACCACTGGTCGCACGGCTTCAGTTTGTTGGGTGGGCACGCATGAGTCGCGGGGCGAGCTTGAGTCGGCGACAGGTCGTTGCGGCGTTCGCGGTGGTTGCTGCATCTGGCGCATCGGCTCAGCCAACGAGCCCCGTGCGCATCGGTCAGTTCACGAGTGCCAAGCGCGCCTACAGCACCCACAGCTACTGGATTGAGGGCGAGACGGGCTTGGTGTTGATTGACACCCAGTTTTTGCCGTCCGATGCGACCCAGTTTGTCGATCTTGCCGAGGCCAGCACCGGTAAAAAGGCGGTACTCGCAGTCGTTTTGCACCCCAATCCAGACAAGTTCAACGGCGTGGCCACGCTGCAGGCGCGGGGCATCAAGGTCGTCACCAGCCAGCAGGTGCTGGACTTGATTCCTAGCGTTCACGACATTCGCCTGGGTTGGTTTTTTGATGATTTCAAGCCAGATTACCCCAGGCTTGCCCCCAAACCCGAGAGTTTTGGCAATAAAACCGTGAGCTTGCGAGTCGGTGGCGTCGCGCTGACCTTGCACGCGTTGGGCGGCGCGGGCTGCTCGGGCGCGCACGTGGTGGCGCAAGTGGGCTCAGACCTTTTTGTGGGCGACTTGCTGGCATCAAACGGCCACGCGTGGATGGAGCTGGGTTTGTTTGACGAGTGGCAGCAGCGCTTGAACGAGCTTGAATCGATCAAGCCGGCCAAAATACACCCGGGCCGCGGGCCGGCGGCTGGCCCGGAGTTGATCGCCAACAACCGCCGCTATTTGCAGCAGGTTCGCGCCATCATCGAGGTCGAGAACCCCAAGAAAAACAGCCCTGAGTTGGGCTACTGGAAGCGCCGCAGCCTCAAAACTCGCATCGTTAACGCGTATCCGGCCTACGAGTGGGACGCGTTTGTTTGGGAGGCTTTGCCAGACCTGTGGAAGAAGTTGGCACGCTGAAACCTCACATCCACAGCGCTCGCCAAACCAGGCCCGGCACGTGGCGTTTGCCCACTGTTGGGCGGTGGTGCCAGGTGTTGAAGTTGATGCGCTCCATGCCGCGCAAAATGGCCAAACCGCCCTGAACCACGCCGCGCAGCTCCCAACCGGCTCGCCCAGGCACTTGGTGAACGATTTTTGAGCCAAATTGCATCTTGGTCTCCGAATTCATTGACTTGCGTGCTATTATTTTTAACTCGTCTGACCGGGGCTGCGCGCCTGTTGCGAGCGCTTGCATGCGCTCAAATGTCAGGTTAAGGGGTTCGCAATCGGCCAGTGGCAGGTAGATGCGCCGGTTGGGGATGTCGCGGCTCAAGTCTTGCCAAAAATTGATGAGTTGCAAGGCGCTGCAAACCGCGTCAGAGTGCGCCAGCGCCTCGGGCGCAGTCACGCCGTAGAGGTGCAAGAGCAGTCGCCCGACCGGGTTGGCCGAGCGCGCGCAGTAGTCGAGCAGCTGCGCGTCGTCAACGTATCGCTCACCCGAGGCGGTGAAGCGAATGTCTTGCTCGAATGCGCTGAGTAAATCGAGCAGCAAATTGACGGGGAGGTCATGCGTGTGGATGGCGCGCGCCAATGGGCCAAATACGTGCGGCCAGTGCTGACTAACTGGGTTGACTGGGTTGCCATCGGCGCAGGCGATCAGGTCGTCGCGGTACCGCCTCAGCAGCGCCAAGCGGTTGTCGGCGGGAGCGTCACCTTCGTCGGCGATGTCGTCAGCCGTGCGGGCGAACCAGTAAATCGCTGCAATGGGTGCTCGCAAGCGAGCGGGGCACAGCCAGCTGGCAACAGGAAAGTTTTCATAGTGGGCCACGCCTTGGGCGATGCCGTCGGTGCGTTGTATTGGTGGGGTGCTCGGTTGCAACATTTGCACGGCATGGTACAGAACTGACTTCAGCAGTCATTTAGCTGGTGATTGACAAGCGGCAAAAACCGAAGTAAATTACTAACCAGTCAGTCATTATCTTTGTCTTCTAGGGTTACTCCCATGCGCGCTGTTGCCACGCCTCTCATCCCTCCCGCCCACACAACCCGTGCTTTTGCGATCACGATCGCCGCGATTGCGACCTCGCTTGTCGTGTCGGCGTGCTCGAAGCCCGTTGCCGCACCCGAGCCGATTCGGGCGGTCAAAGTGATTGCGGTGACGGAGTCAAATTTGGTTGCAGCGCATGAGTTCTCAGGCGAGGTTCGCGCGCGCGTCGAGGCGCGGGTCGGGTTTCGGGTGGGCGGCAAAGTCACCAAACGCATGGTCGAGGTCGGCCAGCGGGTGACGGCTGGGCAGGTTTTGGCCACACTTGACCCACAAGACTTGGTGTTGGCGACAACCGCCGCCAAGGCCCAGGTGCAGTCGGCACAGGTGCAGGCTGACTTGGCCGCGGCCGACTACAAGCGGTTTAAAGACCTCAAAGACCAAAACTTCATCAGTGGCGCTGAGCTCGACCGACGCGACGCGGCGCTCAAAGCCGCCATGGCGGTGCTGGACCAAGCCAAAGCGCAATTTGCGGTGCAAGGCAATCAGTCGGGCTATGCCACCTTGGTGTCGCCCGTGGCGGGCGTGGTGACCGCCGTTGACGCCGAAGCCGGCATGGTTGTGGCAGCGGGCGCGCCCGTGGTGCGCATTGCCCAGGCCAATGGACGCGACGCGGTTTTTGCCGTGCCAGAAGACAAAATCAGCCTGATCAAGGCCGGGCAAGGCGTGGATTTGCAAATTTCGGCCGCTGAGGGCGAAAAAATCAGCGGCGTGGTGCGCGAGATCGCCGCCGTGGCCGACCCTGCCACGCGAACGTATGCCGTCAAAGTGAGCATCACCGGGGCGAATCCGCCCCTTGGCGCGACCGTGGTGGTGCGGCCTGTGGCGTTGTCGAGCAAAGGCCAGGGCTTGAGCGCCCAAAAGCTGCCCACCAGCGCGCTGCGCCAAGACGGCGGCAAGACAACGGTTTGGGTGCTCGATGCGAACGCCATGACCGTCTCAGCTCGGGGCATTGAAGTCGTCACGGCCGATGCCAATGAGGTGGTGATTGCACCGGGTGCCCTCAAGGGCGGCGAGCAGATCGTGGCCGCCGGGGTGCATGTGTTGCAAGCGGGGCAAAAAGTGACGCTTTGGCGCAGTCCGGATGCTGTTTTAACGAAAAATACGCCATTGGTCGCCGAATCTATTGGCCCCGATGCTGCTAAAAGTGTAGCGTCAAGTGCCGCGACCGCTGCTGCGTCTAAATGAGTCAAGCCATGAACTCAAGCGACAAAACCGCCCCGCACAAGGCTCAGTCAAACGGCTTCAACTTGTCAGCCTGGGCGCTGAGCCATCCGGCGCTGACGCGCTACTTGATGATCGTGCTGATGTTGTTTGGCTTTGCCAGCTACTTTGGTTTGGGCCAAGACGAGGATCCGCCGTTTACCTTTCGGGTGATGGCGGTTCGGGTGTTTTGGCCGGGCGCAACCGCTCAGCAGGTCAGCGAACAGGTCGTCGACAAGATTGAAAAAACGCTTCAAGAAGTGCCCTACAGCGACAAAATTCGCTCGTATGCCAAGCCCGGCGAGGCGTTGATCATTTTCCAGATCAAAGACAGCTCGCGAGCCAGCGAGGTGCCAGGCATTTGGTACACGGTGCGTAAAAAGGTGGGCGATATCCGGGGCACGCTGCCCAGCGGCGTGATTGGCCCGTTTTTCAACGATGAGTTTGGCGACGTGTTTGGCGTGATGTACGCGCTGGATGCCACGGGTTTCAGCCAAGCCGAAGTCAAAGCGGTGGCGGACGATGTTCGCCAAGAGTTGTTGCGCGTCAAAGATGTCAACAAGGTTGACTTATATGGCAACCAAGACGAGAAAATCTACATCGAAATCTCGCAAAAGCGCTTGGCGCAG
The DNA here is from genome assembly GCA_031421855.1 of Comamonadaceae bacterium. Classification (GTDB taxonomy): domain Bacteria; phylum Pseudomonadota; class Gammaproteobacteria; order Burkholderiales; family Burkholderiaceae_C; genus JAAFHN01. The sequence continues at coordinate 24,977 of JANOPN010000100.1, read as the reverse complement.
TTGGGCATTGACTTAAACCAAGTCTTGGCCCAAATCGGTCAGCAAAACGCCGTAGAGAACGCGGGAGCCTTGCAAACGCCGCAAGACGTCATCAACATTCGGGTCAGCGGCCAATTTGACGCGGTGGCTGACCTCAAGGCCCTGCCGATTCGCGGCGCAGCGGGCACGGGCAGCACGGCGCAAATCAAATTGGGCGACATTGCGCAAATCAAGCGCGGCTACACCGACCCGATCAGCCTCAAGGTGCGATACGCCACGCCGATGCTGCCCGCGTCGTCAACCGCGCAGGCCTCGGGTGGCGGCAAAGACGTGGTGGTGCTGGGGGTGTCGATGCTCAAAGGCGGCGACATCATCGCTTTGGGTCAATCGCTCATCGAGGCCACGGCCCGAATTGAGAGCCGCCTGCCCGCCGGCATGAAGCTGATTCAGGTGCAAGACCAGCCCAAAGCGGTGGCTGAATCGGTCAACGAATTCGTCCGCACCCTGATTGAAGCAATTGTGATTGTGTTGGCGGTGAGCTTTGTCGCGTTGGGGTTGCACCGCCGAAGCGATGCGGGCGCTTGGTGGCGCGGCTACTCGCTCGACATTCGCCCCGGTTTGGTCGTGGGCATCACGATTCCGCTGGTGTTGGCCGCTACGTTTTTGATCATGTTTTATTGGGGCGTGGGTCTGCACAAAATCTCGCTCGGCTCGCTCATCATTGCCTTGGGTTTGCTGGTTGACGACGCCATCATCGCGGTGGAGATGATGGTGCGCAAGATGGAAGAGGGTTACGACAAAGTGCGCGCCGCCACCTTTGCGTACGAGCTCACGGCCATGCCCATGCTCACGGGTACCTTGATTACCGCGACCGGCTTTTTGCCGATTGGCTTGGCCAAATCGGTCACGGGCGAGTACACGTTTGCGATTTTTGCTGTCACTGCGGTCGCGTTGGTCGTGAGTTGGGTGGTTTCGGTCTACTTTGTGCCGTATTTGGGTAATTTGATTTTGAAGGCCAAGCCGCACACCAGCGAGCTGCCGCACGAACTCTTTGACACGCCGTTTTACAACCGCTTTCGCGCAAGCGTGAACTGGTGCGTGAACCACCGCTGGCTGACCATCGCCGCCACGGTCGCTGTGTTGGGCCTGGGGGTGTTTGGCATGGGCAAGGTTCAGCAGCAGTTTTTCCCCGATTCAAGTCGAAAAGAGGTGCTGGTTGACCTGTGGTTCGCCGAGGGCACGAGCTTTGCTGCCAACGAAGAGGTCACCAAGCGGGTTGAGGCGCGCTTGCTCAAAGAGCCCGGTGTCGAGAGCATCAGCACTTGGCTGGGCTCGGGCGTGCCACGCTTTTATTTGCCACTGGATCAGATTTTCCCGCAGAGCAACGTCTCGCAGATGATCGTGTTACCGGGCACATTGAAACAGCGCGAGTTGCTGCGGGCCAAGCTGCCAAGCATCATGGCGACCGAGTTCCCCGAGGTGCGAAGCCGCGCCAAACTGCTGCCCAACGGCCCACCCGTGCCGTATCCGGTTCAGTTCAGGGTTGTCGGCGACGACCCGGCCAAATTGCGACAGTTGGCTGACACCGTCAAAGCCAAGTTGTCTGCCAACCCCAGCGCCCGCGGCGTGAACGACAACTGGAACGAATCCATCAAAACCTTGCGCATGGAGGTTGATCAAGAGAAAGCCCGAGCTTTGGGCGTGACGAGCCAAGCCATCGCTCAGGCCTCGCGCACCATTGTGCAAGGCTCCGTGGTGGGGCAATACCGTGAAGGCGATAAGCTCATTGACATGGTGCTGCGCCAACCCGTTGACGAGCGTCAACTCATCACCGACATGGGTAACGCATACATCCCAACTGCCAGTGGCAAGAGCATCCCGATCACGCAGGTCGCCAAACCCGTGTTTGGCTGGGAGCCCGGTGTCATGTGGCGCGAAGGGCGAAGCTACGCCGTGACGGTCAATGCCGATGTGGTTGACGGCGTGCAGGGTGCCACGCTCACCAACCAGTTGATGCCTGAGTTGCAAAAAATGAGCGAGTCCTGGCCGCTGGGTTACCGCATTGAGGCCGCCGGAGCGGTCGAAGAAAGCGGCAAAGGCCAAGCCAGTTTGGCCGCAGGCGTGCCCGTCATGTTGTTCATCGTCTTCACTTTGCTGATGTTGCAGTTGCAAAGCTTCAGCCGCGCCATGCTGGTGTTTTTGACTGGCCCGATGGGCATTGCCGGTGTTGCAATGGCCTTGATTGCGCTGGACCGCCCGTTTGGTTTTGTGGCGCTTTTGGGTGTGATCGCGTTGATGGGCATGATTCAGCGCAACTCCGTCATCTTGATTGACCAAATTGAGAAGGGCATCGAGGCGGGTACACCCGCATGGACTGCGATTGTTGAGGCCGCTGTCCACCGATTTCGCCCGATTGTGCTGACCGCCGCAGCGGCGGTTCTGGCGATGATTCCGCTCACCCGTAGCGCGTTTTGGGGGCCAATGGCTGTGGCGATCATGGGCGGCCTGATCGTGGCGACATTTTTGACTTTGCTGGCCCTGCCAGCGATGTACGCGGCCTGGTTTCGGGTCAAAAAGCCGACTTGATTCGACTCGTTTGCACAACACAACTCACTTTTTTATAGCAAAGATCTTAATGGATTCGGAGACCAATGCCTGATTTGGCTTCAAATTTCCGGTTTTGATGCTCTGCAATGGCTCGCCCGCCCGAAGCGGGCTGGCGAGCAGGCTAAAATGCCGGGTTACCTGCGCGGGTGGCGAAATTGGTAGACGCACCAGGTTTAGGTCCTGACGGTAGCAATACTGTGGGGGTTCGAGTCCCCCCCCGCGCACCACCTCAATTGCTCGCTGTGAACTGCCAAAAGGCGCGATGACGCGTTTTTTTGTGCGCACAGCGGGTTGTTTTTTTGAATCATCACTGCTTTGGAGCCCGCTATGGCGACCGTCGAAACCCTTGAGAAGCTTGAGCGCAAAATCACGCTCTCCTTGCCCGTTGACACCATCAGCAAAGAGGTCGATGCTCGCTTGCGCAAAATCCAGCGCACCGCGCGCATGGACGGCTTTCGCCCAGGCAAAGTGCCCATGAACGTGGTCGCCCAGCGCCACGGCTATCAAGTTCAGTATGAAGTCATGAATGACAAAGTTGGCGAGGCGTTTTTCGTCGCTGCCAACGAAGCGCAACTGCGCGTTGCCGGTGCGCCGCGCATCACTGAAGCAACGCCCCAGGCCGATGCCGGTGCAAGCGTCACCGAGTTGAAATTTGATGCCATCTTCGAGGTCTACCCAGAAGTGACTTTGGGCGACTTGAGCGGTGTGGAGATCGACAAAGTCACGGCTGACGTGTCTGACGCCGCCATCGACAAAACCGTTGAGATTTTGCGCAAGCAGCGCGTGAGCTACTCGCTGCGCGGCCTGGACACGGCTGCTGCGGACGGCGACCGCGCAACCATCGACTTTGAAGGCAAGATCGACGGCGAAGTGTTCGCCGGTGGCAAGGCCGATGCGTTCGTGTTCAGCTTGGGCGAAGGCACCATGCTGACCGAGTTTGAAGAAGCCGTTCGCGGCATGAAAGTTGGCGAGAGCAAGACGTTCCCGCTAACCTTCCCTGAGGATTACCACGGCAAAGACGTGGCCGGCAAGCAAGCTGACTTCATGGTCACGGTTAAGAAGCTCGAAGCCCAGCACATGCCAGATGTGAATGAAGCGTTTGCCAAGTCGCTTGGCATTGGCGATGCAACCGTTGACGGCCTGCGCGCAGACATCAAGAAAAACTTGGAGCGCGAAGTCAAGTTTCGCTTGATCGCACGCAACAAAAACGCGGTGATGGACGCATTGGTTGCCAACGCCACGCTTGAGTTGCCAAACTCCAGCGTGCGCGCTGAGATTGACCGCTTGGTTGCCGGTGCTCGCGAAGACCTCAAAAAGCGTGGCATCAAAGACGCCGACAAAGCGCCGCTGCCAGACGACATTTTCCAGCCACAAGCCGAGCGCCGCGTTCGTTTGGGCCTCGTGGTGGCCGAACTGGTCAAGACCAACAAGTTGCACGCCACGCCTGAGCAAATTGACGCGCACATCGGCGAGCTGTCGGCCAGCTACGAAAAGCCAGCGGACGTGAAGCGCTGGTATCAGGGTGACGCGAACCGCATGGGCGAAGTTGAAGCCGTCATCATTGAGAACAACGTCACCGACTTCGTGCTCGGCCAAGCCAAGGTCAATGAAAAGGCGGTTAGCTTTGAAGAGTTGATGGGCCAGCAGGCCTAAACCAGATCTTTTGCGGGCCCGCCGACCAAGCGGGCTGCAGATGTTTGATTTGTCGATGTGTTTTTGGGGGCTTGAGTTCGCGGACTCAGCCCCCATCGTATTGGGTCTACAGTAAATGCTTAAGCAACGCGGCGTTGCGAGAAAGAATGGAATGAGCACAGACAACACACGCGCTCTTGGCATGGTGCCAATGGTGATCGAGCAATCCGGTCGCGGCGAGCGCGCATACGACATCTATTCGCGCTTGCTTAAGGAGCGCATCATTTTCGTTGTTGGGCCGATTGAGGACTACATGGCGAACTTGGTTGTGGCTCAAATGCTCTTCTTGGAGAGCGAAAACCCCGACAAAGACATCTCGCTGTACATCAACTCGCCGGGCGGCTCCGTCAGCGCGGGTTTGGCGATTTTTGACACGATGAATTTCATCAAGCCCGACGTGTCAACCCTGTGCACCGGCATGGCCGCCAGCATGGGCGCGTTTTTGCTGACCGCTGGTGCAAAGGGCAAGCGTTTTGCACTGCCAAACGCCAGCGTGATGATTCACCAGCCATCGGGTGGTGCCCGCGGCCAGGCAACCGACATCGAAATCCATGCCAAAGAGATTTTGAAAACCCGCGAGCAACTCAACAAAATCATGGCGGATTGCACCGGCCAAACGCTTGAAAAGATCGCCCGCGATGTCGAACGTGACTATTTCATGACCGCTGCTGAAGCGGCTGAATACGGCGTTCTTGACAAAGTGGTGTCCAAGCGCGCTTAACCGCGCAACCCGATGTTGGCCGCCTGAACGTTGCGGCCGACTTGAGCGGCTATCATCATCAGGCTCGTGCTTTGCCAGTGATTTTTCTGGTGAGCGAGCCTCAAACCCTATTGATTCATGGCTGATAAGCGCACCCCAACCAGCGACAAAACCCTGTACTGTTCGTTTTGTGGCAAAAGCCAACACGATGTCAAAAAGCTGATCGCCGGGCCGTCGGTGTTCATTTGTGACGAATGCATTGAGCTGTGTAACGACATCATTCGCGACGAAGAGGTCTTGCAGCCCAGTGCAATCGGTGGCGCTCCCAAATTTGACCGTGCCGAGTTGCCCACACCGATGGAGCTCAAAGCCAACCTTGACCAATACGTCATTGGGCAAGACCACGCCAAACGCGCTTTGGCCGTGGCGGTTTACAACCATTACAAGCGGCTCAAGTTCAAGTCCAAAGACAAAAATAAAAACAAAAGTGATGAAGTCGAGCTCGCCAAGAGCAATATTTTGTTCATTGGGCCGACGGGTTCGGGCAAAACTTTGCTCGCCCAAACCATGGCCCGCATGCTCAATGTGCCATTTGTCATGGCCGATGCCACGACGCTGACCGAAGCCGGATACGTGGGTGAGGACGTCGAGAACATCATCTCGAAGCTGCTGCAAAGTTGCAACTACGACGTTGAAAAAGCCGAGCGCGGCATTGTGTTCATCGACGAGATCGACAAAATCGCCCGCAAAAGTGAAAACCCATCCATCACCCGCGACGTATCGGGTGAGGGCGTTCAGCAGGCCTTGCTCAAGTTGGTTGAGGGCACCAAGGCCAGCATTCCGCCGCAAGGCGGGCGCAAGCACCCCAACCAAGACATGATTCAGGTTGACACGGCCAACATTTTGTTCATCTGTGGTGGTGCTTTTGAGGGCATCGACAAAATCATCGCGCGCCGAACCGATGGCTCAGGCATCGGCTTTGGCGCAACCGTGAAAAGCAAGTCCGAGCGCAGTTTGGGCGACGTCTACCGCGACGTCGAGCCCGACGACATCGTGCGCTTTGGTTTGATTCCTGAGCTGGTTGGGCGCTTGCCGGTCGTTGCGACGCTGGACGAACTCAGCATCGAGGCCATGATGTCGATCTTGACCGAGCCTAAGAATGCGCTGACCAAGCAGTTTGCAAGCCTATTTGACATGGAAGGTGTTGAGTTGGAGATTCGCCCTGAAGCCTTGCTTGCGATTGCGCGCCGCGCGCTCGAACGCAAGACCGGTGCGCGTGGGCTGCGCTCGATCATGGAGGCCTTGCTTCAAGACACCATGTTTGAGTTGCCCAACGCGCAAAATGTCAGCAAAGTCGTGATTGATGAGGCCACTGTTCGTGACAACAAGCCACCCTTGTTGGTGTACCGCGAGCAACCCAAACAGGCGTGATGCCGCGCTAAAGCCAATAATTTGGTGCCTGACCCCAAGCTGGTTTCAAGCTGGTTTGATTGGGCGCCGCGTTGAGAGTAAACATGTCTGCACCCTTGAATTTACCCGCTGAGCCATTGGATTTGCCACTGTTGCCGCTGCGCGACATGGTGGTGTTTCCCCACATGGTGATTCCCTTGTTCGTTGGCCGCGTCAAAAGCATCAAGGCTCTTGAGTCAGCGATGACGCGCGAGCGGCGCATCATGTTGGTTGCGCAAAAAGCGGCTGCCAAAGACGAGCCCGATGCAGGCGACATGTTTGGCGTGGGTTGCGTTGCAACCATTTTGCAAATGTTGAAGTTGCCCGATGGCACAGTCAAGGTGTTGGTTGAGGGGCAGCAGCGCGCGGTTTTGAATTCGATCAGCGAAGGCGAATTTCACTTCAACGCCAACATCACCCCGATCGAGGTCAGCACGCAGGAATTGTCAGCCACGGCGACCAAGGAGTTGGAAGCGCTGCGTCGTGCGGTTTTGCAAGAATTTGACCAATACGTCAAGCTCAACAAAAAGATCCCGCCCGAGATTTTGAATTCGATCTCTGCCATTGATGCGCCCAGCAGATTGGCCGACACGGTTGCTGCTCACTTGCCCTTGAAGTTGGAGCAAAAGCAAAGCGTGCTCGACTTGGCTGAGTTGGGTCCGCGCTTAGAGAATCTTTATGGGCAACTGCAGCGCGAGGTTGACCTGCTCAACGTGGACAAAAAAGTCCGTGGCCGCGTCAAGCGTCAAATGGAGAAAAACCAACGCGACTTTTATTTGAATGAGCAGGTTAAGGCCATTCAAAAAGAGTTGGGCGACGGCGAAGAGGGTGCCGACATGGACGAGATCGAGAAAAAGATCGTCGCCGCCAAAATGCCCAAGGAAGCGCTTAAAAAGGCGCAAACTGAACTGAAAAAACTCAAGCTGATGTCGCCTATGGCGGCAGAAGCCACGGTCGTTCGCACCTACATCGACACCTTGGCGAGCTTGCCCTGGGCTAAGAAGACCAAGATCAAACATGACTTGGCCAATGCCGAGGCTGTCCTGAACGCCGATCACCACGGACTTGAAAAAGTCAAAGACCGCATCTTGGAGTATTTGGCGGTTCAACAGCGGGTCGATAAGGTTAAAGCGCCGATTCTTTGCTTGGTCGGCCCGCCCGGCGTGGGTAAAACCTCGCTTGGGCAAAGCATTGCCAAGGCAACAGGCCGCAAATACGTGCGCATGGCTTTGGGCGGCGTGCGTGACGAGGCTGAAATTCGTGGCCACCGCCGCACCTACATCGGCGCACTGCCGGGCAAAGTCATCCAAAGCCTGCAAAAGGTCGAGGTGCGAAACCCCTTGTTTTTGTTGGATGAAATTGACAAGTTGGGCATGGACTTTCGTGGTGATCCGTCAAGCGCCTTGCTTGAAGTGTTGGACCCCGAGCAAAACCACAGCTTCTCAGACCACTATGTTGAAGTTGACTTTGACTTGAGCGACGTCATGTTTGTGGCGACATCCAACAGCATGAACATCCCACCGGCCTTATTGGACCGCATGGAGGTCATTCGCTTGTCGGGTTATACCGAGGACGAAAAAGTCAGCATCGCGCTGAGCTATTTGGTGCCCAAGCAAATCAAGGCCAACGGCCTTGCCGAGACTGAGCTGAGCTTGCATGAGAGCGCCGTGCGCGACATCGTGCGCTACTACACCCGCGAGGCGGGTGTGCGTTCGCTCGAGCGCGAAATCTCCAAACTGTGCCGAAAAGTCGTCAAGGCCATCCAGCTCAAGCAAACCGTTGGCAAGGTCGACCTGACCGCTGACAACTTGGATGCCTACTTGGGTGTTCGAAAGTACACGTTTGGCCGCGCGGAGAAGAACAACCAAGTCGGGCAAGTGGTCGGCTTGGCGTGGACCGAGGTGGGCGGCGATTTGCTGACGATTGAGGCGGCGGTGATGCCGGGCAAAGGCTTGATTCAGCGCACCGGGTCACTGGGCGACGTGATGAAAGAGTCGGTTGAAGCGGCGCGCACGGTGGTGCGATCGCGCGCGGCACGACTCGGCATTCGAGATGACGCGTTCGAAAAGCGCGACATCCACATCCACGTGCCTGACGGTGCAACGCCAAAAGACGGCCCCAGTGCAGGTGCTGCGATGACCACGGCGATTGTGTCCGCGCTCACCGGAATTGCAGTTAAGGCGCATGTGGCGATGACCGGCGAAATCACGCTGCGCGGTGAGGTCACCGCAATCGGCGGGCTCAAAGAAAAGCTGCTTGCCGCCCTGCGCGGCGGGATCACGACCGCCTTGATACCCGAAGATAACGTCAAAGATCTGGCCGAAATCCCCGACAACGTCAAAAACGGGCTGGAGATCATCCCGGTCAAGTGGATTGACGATGTGTTGGCGCATGCGTTGGAGCGCGTTCCGCAAGCGCTGTCCGACGACGCGACTTTGGCTGTAGTTGCCGACCCGGTTGCCGTGCTGGCCAAGCCAACTCGGCAAAAAGCGGTCAAGCATTGACATCGGCTGAACGGCGTTGCTCGGCATGCAAATTGTTCTGGCGCCGAACCGCTGGGTTGCGCCAAAACAGTGAAAGTTGCGCTATACTCTAGGTAGTGTTTACGCGGGAATAGCTCAGTTGGTAGAGCGCAACCTTGCCAAGGTTGAGGTCGAGAGTTCGAGACTCTTTTCCCGCTCCAGTTTGTCGAAAAAGGGAAGCCATCGCTTCCCTTTTTTCTGCTTTCTGGGTTTGTCGGTGATTGCGGTGCGTGATGCATCGGTTGCTCGGCAATGGTTTGATTCAAGGCGCGGTAGCAAAGCGGTTATGCACCGGATTGCAAATCCGTGTAGGTCGGTTCGACTCCGGCCCGCGCCTCCATCGTTTGCGATATTCGCAACCCAGTTGATCGCAAAATCTCGGCGATTGTTGTGCTTGAATTCGCGGCCAGCCATGTCTAGCTGGCACAATATGTAGGGTCACAGCTCCCGCCCGAGTGGTGAAATTGGTAGACACATCGGACTTAAAATCCGCCGCTTTCCTGCATAAGGGGCGTACCGGTTCGATTCCGGTCTCGGGCACCACCACATAAGCCGCACATAGCTTTGCCAAAGCCGGTGTCGCTGGGCCAAGCCAATGCATCATTTCACCCTCTCCATTCAGTCACATGTCGCGCATTTGGTGTTGAATCGTCCCGATCAACTCAACACCATGACCCCTTTGTTTTGGCGTGAGCTCGATGGCGTGCTCACCGACTTGCACCGTTCAGCGCAGGCGCGAGTATTGGTCATTTCGTCGACCGGCAAACACTTCAGTGCGGGTATGTCGCTCGATGTTTTTGGAGGCGACGTTGCGCTAGATGATCGCTCGGCGCAAGGGCGGGCCGCTGTGTTTGACAATTTGACTGACATGCAGTCGACTTTTACCAAACTGGAGGCGCTGCGGATTCCGGTTCTGGTGGCCATTCATGGCGGATGCATCGGCGGTGCGGTCGATATGGTCACCGCTTGCTGCATGCGATTTGCGAGCCGTGACGCGTTCTTTTGCATTCAAGAAATCAACATCGGCATGGTGGCCGATGTCGGCACTTTGCAGCGTTTGCCCAAGTTGATCCCCATGGCGGTAGCCAAAGAAATGGCCTACACCGGGCGCCGCCTCGGTGCTGAGCGTGCGTTGGCCGTGGGTTTGGTCAACGAAGTCTGCGCCGACGCGGATGCCACGTTGGCTGCGGCCATGGCCGCAGCGGCTGAAATCGCCGCGAAGCCGCCAGTCGCCATTTGGGGCACCAAACAAGCCTTGCACTACGCCCAAGACCACTCGACAGCGGAGAGTTTGCAGCAAATGGGCTGGTTGCAAGGTGCGATTTGGAGCAATGCAGAGGTTGCTGAAGCGGTGGACGCTTTTAAACACAAACGATCCCCTGTGTTTGCCGATCTGGCCAAACTTCATCGATTCATGGACGCAGCCGCGTCCTGAGCTCATTTTTTTAGGGTTTTTGGCACTTGGTCTCCGGATTCATTGCGTTTACCGCTATCAAAATATAACTGGTTGCGACGCAATCGCATGGGAATTCGACAACCCGCCCGTGGCCCTTGATATAGTTGGTCGATGGGCGCACGATATGAGTCGGCGCGGCGGCAGAGGAAATCAAAATGGCACAAGACATGGTTGGGTTTGACATTCACGTTCACGGCGAGGTGCCGTTGCGTGATGACGTGACACCATCACAAATTGAAGAGGCATTGAAGCCACTTTGGCTGTACGCCGGAGCCAAGAGTCTCGCGCGCGGTGCGGTGAGCTCTTTTGAAGAAGAGCCCGGCATCCGCGTTGACCCAAAAGACAAGGTGCTCCAGGTGTGTTGGACTGTTGCCGGAAGCGAAGACTTTCGCCAAGCCCTAGACGAAGCTTGCATGGGGCTCAACGAGCTGTCGCGTGAGGGCGCGGCGCTTGAGGTCAGCTTTTACGACACCGATTTTGATGAAGACGAAGCCGACGACGAAGATGAGTCACGCGACGATTTCTTTGTCGTGTTTGTCGGGCCAACGCCAGCGGCCATTTTGCAAGTTCAGCGCGATTTGCTGGTTCACGATGTGGCGCACTTGATGTCGCGGCATTTTGATGAATCTGAGCTGGGCGGCGTGGTTGCTGCGGTTGATGAGCTGTTTGAAAGCCGCTTCAATGCCATGGTGGGTGCGATGGACATCCAAAAAATCATGCGCGGCCCGTCGGCAGGGCCATCAGCAGGCGGCGGCAGTCATGGTGGCGGCAGGAAACCGCGCCACTTGCACTGACCGAGCGCGACCATCGTGGCACTTTTTTCGACCGATGCGCTGAATCCTGGCGTCAAGCGGCGTGAGGTGTTTGGCTGGGCAATGTACGACTTTGCCAATTCGGGCTACACGACGGTCGTTTTAACCGCGGTTTACGCGGCTTACTTTGTCGGTGGCATTGCGCAACAAGCGACTTGGGCCACGTTTGCCTGGACGCTGGCGTTGTCCATTTCGTACGCCATCGTGATGCTGACCACGCCGGCCATTGGTGCGTTGGCCGATCGATTGGGGTCCAAGAAGCGGTTCATGCTGTATTCGACCATTGGCTGCGTGCTAAGCACCTTGGCATTGGCCATACCGGGGCCGGGCGATGTTTGGCTCGCCGCGATCTTGGTCATTTTGTCCAATACCTTCTACAGCTACGGCGAGTCTCTAAACGCTGCATTTTTGCCCGAGTTGGCTAAAAAAGACGCGCTGGGTCGGGTGTCGGGCTGGGGCTGGAGCTTTGGCTACTTCGGCGGCATGCTGGCTTTGGGTATTTGCCTAGGTTACGTGTTGTATTCGCAGTCTCAGTCGTGGCCAGCAACCCATTTCGTGCCCGTGACGATGGTGGTGACTGCGGTGATTTTTGGCTTGGCTGCATCGGTGACGTTTACTTTGCTCAAGGAGCGCCCCGGTGTAGCGGCTGCAGGCGCTGCGCCCGCGACATCAGGTCTGCGCGAGTCGCTTGCGCAATTGAAGCGCACCCTGAAGCAGCTCGATCGATTTCGCGATTTCAAACAATTGTTGCTTTGCGCGGTGTTTTACCAAGGCGGGGTCGCGGTAGCCATCACGCTCGCGGCGGTTTACGCCGAGCAAGTGGTGGGGTTCAAACCGACTGAGACCATGATTTTGATTTTTGTCTTGAATTTTGCAGCGGCGGCGGGTGCGTTTGCGTTTGGCTACTACCAAGATCAGATCGGACACAAGCGCGCCATGGCGATCACCTTGGTCGGCTGGATCATCACGTGCGTGGTGGCCGCTGCGGCGACCAGCAAAGGGCTCTTTTGGGTCGCAGCAGCAATCGCCGGACTGTGCATGGGCTCAAGCCAGTCGGCTGGCCGCGCGATGGCGGGTTTGTTTGCTCCGCCCAGCCAACTCGCTGAGTTTTTTGGACTTTGGACGTTTTCGACCCGGCTGGCCAGTATTTTGGGGCCGCTCACGTATGGGGCGATCACGTGGATGACGGGCGGCAATCAACGGATCGCCATCCTGTCAACGACGCTGTTGTTTGTGGCAGGTCTTTGGGTCTTGCGTTCGGTCGACGTGGAACGAGGTCGAGCCGCTGCGACGTGATGCACTGGACAAATGTGCCTGAACATCGCAATCAACAGGCGGCGAGTTGCTTCGACGCGGCGGCGGTGTGGTACAACTGACAGGCTCAGGTACTCAATCGTTTCATGTCAAAACCAACCGGCTCGAATTCGGACGACGCCACTTCTTTTTGGGATACCCAAATTTCTTCTGTTTCACCAACAGAGGGCGCGTCTGCACAGGCCACTCAAGTCGCGCCGCAGTCTGCGGGACACGCGGGCCCAACCATCGCGCACGGATCTTCCAACGCGATGGCGCTGCCCAGTGGCACTCGCCTAGAAGAGTTTGAAGTCCAGAGCCTGTTGGGCATTGGTGGATTTGGCATTGTTTACTTGGCGCAAGACCACGCGCTTGGGCGTTTGGTGGCGCTCAAAGAATACATGCCCACCAGCTTGGCGCTACGCGAAGCCAGCAGCTCCCAAGTGCAGGTGCGAACCAGCGCTGACTTGAGCACGTTTGAACTCGGTATGCGCTCGTTTGTGAACGAAGCGCGGTTGCTCGCCAAGTTTGACCACCGCTCGCTCCTCAAGGTTTACCGGTTTTGGCAAGCCAACGGAACGGCCTACATGGTCACGCCGTATTACCAAGGCCTGACGCTGGCACAAGCGCGCGATGCCAACTCACTGGCCGCCATGGGGCCGCGGTTGAGGCCACTGTTGACTTCGGTCGGCGGGGCCTTGCGGGTCTTGCATGAAGAACACGTCTACCACCGCGATGTCGCGCCTGACAACATCTTTTTGTTACCTGACGGCAACCCGGTTTTGCTCGACTTTGGCGCAGCGCGGGCGGTGATTGGTGAGCGTACCCAGTCGCTCACCGCCATTTTGAAGCCAAGTTTCGCCCCGGTTGAGCAGTACTCGCAAAGCGGTGTGCTTCGCCAAGGTCCGTGGACGGACTTGTACGCATTGGGCGGCGTGATGGTTTACTGCGTGACTGGCAAAACACCCAGCCCGTCGGTCAGTCGAGCCATCGCCGACGACTACGAGCCGCTCGCCGATCGGCTCGCGTCGCACCCCGAATGGGGTGTGGACATGGCGTTTTGTCGTGCGGTTGATTGGTGCTTGCGCGTGCGTCCGCAAGAGCGCCCTCAGTCGGTTGATGAGCTCATGGCTGTGATCAACGGCGAGGCGGACGCGCCGATTTCGCCCACCGAGAGCAGTTTCATGATTGCGTCCACAACGGGCGAGCGCACCGATGCGCGCGCGAGCACCGTGCCGTTGGATGCCAAAACCATGGCGCAGGTTGCAGCGTCGGCCGGGCCTGCCGGTGTGACGGCGTTTGCTAAAACGACGGTCGCCTCAAGCGCGCCTGCGGCTGCCGCGTCCAAATCAGCAGCGACGGCAAGCGCCCAAGTCGCGCCATCGGCCGCTGAGTCGGAATTTGAAGCGACCCGCGTTGAGGAGTCGTCGCTTGAGGCTTCCGCCGCGCAAGACGATGCTACGCAGCCTAGCCGCAAAGGGCTTTGGATGGGTTTGGGCGGTGTGTTGATTGCGGGGTTGGCTGCGTGGGGTTTGATGAAGCGCGAGACACCTGCGGTGATCGGCGCGCCCATGGCTGTGGCGTCTTCTGCGGCCTTTGCCACGACCACAGTGGCCACCGTGGCCACAATTTCGGCGGCAACGGCGACGACCACAGCCAATGCATCGACCACAGCAACGATTGCGCCGTCCGCAAGCGCAGCTCAAACAACCGCGACGGCGACTGCATCACTGGCTTCGTCTGCTTCCGCATCACTCGCCAGTTCAACATTGCAAACAGCGTCCGCAACCGCCAAAACTGCGGCTTCAAAGCCAACCCAAACGGCGGCAATCACGGCCTTGGCCGCGGCTTCAGCTGCACGCGCCGCGGCAGCCAAGCGCTCCGCGACTTTGGCTTTGACTGCGTCCAAGTTATTGCCACCAAAAGCCACCGAAACCACGGCTGCGGCCGGCAACGCCAACGCACCGGCAGGCGTTGCTGCTGCTGTGCCTGAAATACGCGCTGCGTCAAGGCCAGTTGCGCCGCCCGTCGCTGCGCCTGCACCAGCCCCGAGGGTGGCCCTAGACCCTGATTCGGTGTGCGCTGATCGGATCTTGCTTGGCCGTCATCTGTGCCTCAGTCGCACCTGTCGATTACCCGCATTTGAGAAACACCCCGATTGCGTTAGCTTGCGCGACATCGAAGACTCGCGGGCTGCGCCAGGTCAGTCTCGCTAGATCTACTCATTTATTTGTAGCAACAAACCCAATGAATCCGCAGACCAATGGGTGATTTGTCCATTGATTTGTCAAATTGGATCAGTTTTGAGTGTTCCAGGGTGATTTTAAAAATGCGTCGCTCAGATGTCGAGCGAGTAGCGCAACCCTCTTGGGCGGCTTGATTTGAAACGGCGTGAGCCACTGAACGTTGGCGTCCAACATCGCCCAGCCTGGCAGCACGTGGGTTAGCCGCCCGTCCGCAATCGCGTCGCTGGCGTCCCAAAGGCTTCGCAACAACAAGCCGTGACCCCCCAAGCACCAATCCATGGCCAACTCGCCCGAATTGGTGCTCAGTTGCCCGTTGATGCGGACCCGTTGGGTCGGTTGCACGCCTTCAACATCGCTCAACACCCAATGATCTGCGGCCAAGTGGTGCTCATGTACTGTCAAACACGCGTGATGCCTCAAATCGGCGAGTGCCAGCAGCGGTGGACGGGTTTGCAGATAGCTCGGTGCCGCGACCAAAACCCGGCGATTGGGTGCGAGTAGCTTGGCGCTGAGTTCTCCCTCGCGGCTACTTTGCGGCCGCCACAACCAAACGGCCGCATCAAAACCCTCGGCACCCAGGTCTGGCAAATGCTCGCGCAAGACCAATTGCACCGTCAGCTGCGGGTGCCTTTGCGCGAAGCTTGCCAACGCAGGACCCACCCAGCGCCGGCCAAATCCAAAACTGCTGACCAAGCGCACATGCCCGCTGGGTGACACCTGGCGCTCGCGCATGTCGTGGCTCAGTGCGTCAAACTGCGCCACCAATTGCGCTGCCTGCGCGCAAAACGCCTCGCCCGCCGGGGTGGGGCTGACTCGGCGGGTGCTGCGCAAAAACAGTTTCACACCCAGCCCCGATTCAAGCGCTGCCAGTCGCTTGGTCACGCTCGATGCTGAAGTTTGCAAGCGATCCGCCGCGCCGCGCAAACTGCCAAGCTCGTTGACTGCAACACACAAGCGTAAATCAGCAGCTTCCATGCGTTGCCGTATTCGAATGAATGAGTTTCATAAACGGCAATTATCTACCGCTTGAACCGCATCGACAGCCCGCACAATGACGACGTGACCAACCAACTGACTACATCAAAACCCGATCTCGGCCCAAGCATGTACCCAAGTGCCACTGCGTTTTTTGTCAAACGCGGCGACGTGGCACTCGCGGTGCGGACGTTGCCTGCACAGTGTTTGCCGCATGAGCGACTCGCCCCGATGTTGCTGTTACATGGTCACCCCCAGTCAATGGCCATGTGGCACTTGGTTGCGCTTGAGCTGTCGATGCGTCGCGATGTCGTGATGATGGATTTGCGCGGTTACGGCGACAGCGATCGCCCGGCGACCGAGGCAGGCGACGACGCATACAGCAAGCGTGCGATGGCGCTCGACTCTCTGGCAGTGATGTCCGCTCTCGGGCATTCGTGCTTTGATGTACTTGCCCACGACCGCGGTGCCCGAGTCGCGCATCGGCTCGCGCTTGACCACCCTGCTGCCGCTGCGCGACTGATGCTGCTTGACATCGCGCCCACCTTGGCCATGTACGAACGCACCACCGAAGCGTTTGCTCGCGCTTACTGGCATTGGTTCTTCCTCATCCAAGCCAATGGTTACCCTGAGGCCGTGATCAATGCTGACCCGCTTGCGTATTTGCGGGCCTGCATGGGCAGCCGCCGCGCAGACGGACTTGCGGTTTTTTCACCGGCCGCGCTGGCTGAGTACCAGCGCTGCATCCAACACGTTGGTTCTGCCCGCAGCATCACCGCAGACTACCGCGCAAGCGCTGGCGTGGACCTTGAGCACGACCGAGCCGATCGGCTTGCGGGCCATCAACTCAGTCAACCTGTGCATGTGCTTTGGGGCGAGCACGGCGCAGTGGGCAACAACTTTGACGTGCTTGGCCTGTGGCGTGAATGCGCGGCCAAGGTTTCAGGCCGGTCTCTTGCGTGCAGTCATTACATCGCTGAAGAGCAGCCAACGGCTTTGCTCAAAGAGTGCGCCATCTTTTTCAACTGAAAGTTAACCATGAGTCAACATCGCATCGCCGTGATCGCCGGAGACGGCATCGGACAAGAAGTCATGCCCGAGGGCTTGAAAGTCATGGCGGCCGCCGCGACCCAATTTGGCATTGACCTGCAATTTGATCACTTCGACTTTTCGAGCTACGCCTATTTTGAGCGGCACGGCAAGATGTTGCCCGACAACTGGAAGGACTTGATTGGTGGGCACGATGCCATCTACTTCGGTGCGGTGGGTTGGCCCGAAAAAATCCCAGACCACATCAGCCTGTGGGGGTCGCTGCTGATGTTTCGCCGCGAGTTTGACCAATACATCAACCTGCGCCCCGCGCGCCTCATGCCCGGCATCATCGCGCCGGTGGTTCGCCGCGACGGATCGCGGCGAGAAGCGGGTGAGATCGACTTCTATATTGTGCGGGAGAACACCGAAGGCGAGTACTCCAGCATCGGGGGGCGCATGTTTGAGGGAACTGAGCGCGAGTTCGTGTTGCAAGAGTCGGTGTTCACCCGCATCGGGGTTGACCGAGTGCTCAAGTACGCTTTTGAATTGGCGCAGTCGCGTCCCAAAAAACACCTCACCAGCGCGACCAAAAGCAACGGCATTTCAATATCCATGCCGTATTGGGACGAGCGATGCGAAGCGATGGCCAAAAATTACACGGGCGTGAAGCTTGATAAATTTCACATTGACATCTTGACCGCGCACTTTGTGCAGCGCCCGGACTTCTTTGATGTGGTGGTGGCGAGCAACTTGTTTGGCGACATCCTGAGTGATTTGGGTCCTGCCTGCACGGGAACAATTGGCATCGCGCCCAGCGCCAACCTCAATCCTGAGCGCAAGTTCCCCTCGCTCTTTGAGCCGGTACATGGCTCTGCGCCCGACATCGCGGGCAAAGGCATTGCCAACCCGATTGGCCAAATCTGGAGTGGGGCGCTGATGTTGGAATTTTTGGGTTACAAAAACGCCCACGACGCGGTGCTTAAGGCCATTGAAACCGTGCTCGACCCCCAGTCAGGCGCGCCTCGCACGCCAGACTTCGGTGGCACTGCGTCAACGTCGGATTTGGGCACCGCCATCGCGCAGGCGCTGAAATTTGTGCGCTAACCGATCACGCTTGTGCCGGTGTACCGTGAAAACACGCATTTTCGGTTGACCAGACGGGGCGGTATTGCGATTAAAATTCGGCCTCGCGCCGCCAGTTTCAGTCTGCGCGGCGTTCCAACAAGAACACGCCCGGGCTGATTTGATTCGGCTCAACCTATTTCTCCAAACGGGGCCCCTATGAACAAAACCGAACTCATCGAGCACATCGCCACCCACGCTGACATCTCCAAGGCTGCGGCTGCCCGCGCGCTCGAGTCTGTTGTCGGTGCGGTTAAAACCACCTTGAAAAAGGGCGGCACGGTTGCGCTGGTTGGATTCGGTACGTTTTCAGTGGGCAAGAGGGCCTCACGCTTGGGCCGCAACCCCAAGACTGGCGCTGCGATTAAAATCAAGGCGTCCAAGGTGCCAAAATTTCGCGCAGGCAAGGGCCTGAAGGACGCGTTGAACTAAATTCAGCGCCAGTACATCTCAACATCGCAAGATTTTGATGCATTGAATGGGTGCTTAGCTCAGTTGGCAGAGCGGCGCCTTTACACGGCGTAGGTCGGCGGTTCGACCCCGTCAGCACCCACCATTCAATTGCACTCGCGGCGACCCAAAGTGATCTTTGGTTCGCCATTTGTTTTTATGTTGTCGCTCAAGCGCTCGCGTCGCCGCTCACATCGCCCTAGGGATCCCCATGTTGTTTGAATACGTCCGCAAGCACACCAAAGTTATGCAAATCGGCCTGTTTGTGCTGATCTTGCCGTCGTTTGTGTTGTTTGGCATCGATGGCTACAGCCGAATGCAGGAAAAAGGCGCGATTGTTGCGACCGTTGACGGCAAAGAAATTTTGCAAAGCGAGTGGGACGGCTATCACCAGCGCGAAGCCACCCGCATCCGCGAAACCATGAAGCAGATCGACCCCAAGCTGCTTGACACGCCCGAAGCCAAGTTCGCCAGCCTAGAGCGGCTGGTTCGAGACCGCGTGTTTGCCGCGGCCGCTGATAAGTACCGCATCACGACCTCAGACAACCGCTTGGCCCGCGATTTGGGCGAAAACGAAGCAATCTCCACCTTGCGCAAAGCGGATGGCACGATTGACATGGTGCGCTACGCCGAGTTGTTGTCCAGGCAAGGCATGTCGCCTGAGATGTTTGAGGAGCAAGTTCGCCGAGATTTGGCTTTGCGCCAAGTGGTGGGCGGCATCTCAGCCGCCAGCATGGCTCCGCAAGCGGTGGTTGACCGCAGTTTGGGCGCGTTTTATGAGCGTCGCGAGGCTCAAATTCTCAAGTTTTCGGGCGGCGACTACGTTGCCAAGGTCAACTTGACCGACCCGGATATTCAAGCTTATTACGATGTCAACCTCACGAAGTTTCAGGCCCCTGAGACAGCCGACATCGAGTATTTGGTGCTCGACATCGAGGCCGTTAAGCGCTCGCTAAAACTCAAGCCAGAAGAAGTGCTGGCCTACTATGAAGCCAACAAAGTTCGCTTGGCCACACAAGAAGAGCGTCGCGCAAGCCACATTTTGATCAACGCGGGCAAAGATGCCACCTCGGCTGTCAAGTCAGCCGCACGGGCCAAAGCCGCTGACTTGCTGGCGCAGGTTCGGGCGACACCCGCGCAGTTTGGCGATTTGGCGAAGAAAAACTCGGAAGACGCTGGCTCAAAAGACAATGGCGGCGATCTCGACTTCTTCACCCGCGGCTCCATGGTCAAGCCGTTTGAAGACAAAGCATTCAGCATGAAAAAGGGCGAAATCAGTGATTTGGTCGAAACCGATTTTGGCTTTCACATCATCCAAATCACCGACGTCCGCGCGGGGCGTGAGCGCGCATTCGAAGAAGCCAAGGCTGATCTCGAGAATGAGCTTCGCAAACAGCTGGCTCAGGCCAAGTTTGCCGAATATGCCGAGCCCTTCACCAACTCAGTCTTTGAAAACGCCGATACCCTCAAAACAACAGCGGATCGCTTTGGATTGGTGGTCGCCATGCAAACCAATGTGCGTCGCACGGTTGCACCTGGTGCCACTGGCATGTTGGGCAATGCCCGCTTCTTGGAGGCGGTGTTCTCGTCTGAATCAATCAACAAGAAAACCAACACACCTGCAACCGATGTGGGTGGCAACCAAATCGCGTCAGCTCGCATCGTCAAGTATTCACCCGCACGCCAGTTGCCCATTGCCGAAGTCAAAGACCGCGTTCGCATGCTCGCGACGACTGAAAAATCAATCAGCATGGCCAAGGCGGACGGAGAAAAAGCACTGGCCTCAATCAAAGCGGGCGAAACACCCCCCGGTTTGAGCGCCGTGATCACCATCTCGCGTGATGCACAGGGTGAGGCGCGCCAACCGCCCAAAGTGGTTGAAGCCGTCATGCGCGCCGATGCAGCCAAATTGCCGCAAACCGTGGGTGCCGAAGTACCCGGTTTTGGCTATGTCGTGGCCAAGGTCAGCAAAGTTCTGCCGCGCGAAGACAGCGGCGCGGAACGCGCAACCAACGAGCGCAAGCAAGTCAGCGAGTTTTGGGGTGCGGCCGAGGGCATGGCCTATCTAAATTTGCTCAAAGCCCAGTTCAAAGTTGACGTGAAGATCACCAAACCAGCCGCCAAAGCGCCTGAGGCACTTTGACGCATTGCATCGATTCTCGTCTTGGGCGCCTGCGATTGGAGAATTCGCATCAATCGGTGACCGAAGCGCATATAATCTGGGGCTCTGCGGTGGCTGTAGCTCAGTTGGTAGAGTCCCAGATTGTGATTCTGGTTGTCGTGGGTTCGAGCCCCATCAGTCACCCCATTTGAATTGTTTTAAAGCCCCTAGATGTTCGCGTTTAGGGGCTTTTTGTTTGTTTGGATCGCCTTGCCATGACACTTGCCGATAAACACATCGTCCTTGGGCTCTCGGGCGGCATTGCGTGCTACAAGTCGGCCGAGCTGTGCCGCTTGCTCATCAAGGCCGGGGCCGGCATCCAGGTGGTGATGACCGAGGGCGCGCAAGCCTTCATCACGCCAACAACGCTGCAAGCCTTGAGCGGACGCGCAGTCATCACCAGCCAATGGGATGCATTGGTCGCAAACGCCATGCCCCACATCAATACCAGCCGCGAGGCCGATGCCATCGTCATCGCGCCAGCCAGTGCGAACTTCATTGCGCGGTTGGCTGGCGGGCAGTGCGACGAGGTGTTATCTCTCATGTGTTTGGCGCGGCAACGAGCAAGCGCTCCATTGTTGATTGCCCCCGCGATGAACGTCGAGATGTGGACGCACCCGGCCACAAAGCGAAACATCGCGCAAGTCCAGGCGGATGGCGCGCAAGTCTTGGGCGTGGGTGTCGGGGAGCAAGCCTGCGGCGATGTCGGCGACGGCCGCATGTTGGAGCCCCACGAAATCGTCGAGGACATCATCGCCGCCCTCAGCCCGAAGTTGATGCTCGGCAAGCGGGTTTGCATCACCGCTGGGCCCACCTTTGAGGCCATTGACCCGGTCAGGGGCATCACCAACCGCAGCAGCGGCAAAATGGGATTTGCAATTGCGCGCGCGGCCCGACAAGCTGGGGCAGAGGTCACGCTGATCGCCGGGCCAGTGAGCTTGGCTACGCCACGCGGCGTAGCCCGGTTCAACGTTAGCAGCGCACGAGACATGGCGCTGGCCGTGAGTGCCCACATCGATCAAGCGGACATTTTCATCGCCACGGCGGCGGTAGCCGACTGGCGCGTTGCAACCGAGGCAACCGAGAAAATCAAAAAAGACGCCAGTGGCCGCACACCAAGCTTGGTGTTCACCGAAAACCCCGACATTCTGGCGGATGTTGCATCCAGCCCGCGCGCCAAAAGCGGGGCGCTTTACTGCGTCGGGTTTGCCGCTGAGAGCGAGCAGCTACTGGCGTTCGCCCGCGCCAAACGCATCCGCAAAGGCGTGCCCTTGCTCGTGGGCAACATCGGGCCCAGCACCTTTGGACAAGACGACAACGCCTTGCTCATCGTCAGCGAGGCTGGCGAGATCGAGCTGCCGCGCGCAAGCAAGCTTGAGTTAGCATCAAAATTAATAGCACTGATCGCAATGAATACGGCGACCAAGGGCTAAAAATCATCAAAAAAAGCAATCAACGAGACACAAAATGAAGTTAGACGTGAAAATCTTGGACGCACGCCTGCGTGACCAGCCCGGGCTCATGCCCAGCTACGCCACGCCGGGCAGCGCCGGTTTGGATCTACGTGCCTGCGTGGACGGACCGCTGCGACTCGAGCCAAACGCGTGGCAACTCGTGCCTACCGGCTTGGCTGTTTGGGTGCGTGACCCCGGATTCGCCGCACTGATTTTGCCGCGCAGTGGCTTGGGGCACAAACACGGCATCGTGTTGGGCAATTTGGTCGGCTTGATCGACTCCGACTACCAAGGCCAACTCATGGTCAGCGCATGGAACCGCTCATCCACCCCGTACACGCTGCAGCCGCTTGAGCGCCTAGCCCAGCTCGTGATCGTCCCGGTGGTGCAAGCCCAGTTCAATGTGGTCGATGAGTTCCCGCCCAGTGTTCGGGGTGAGGGCGGCTACGGCTCGACCGGCTCGGTGTGAGATGAGCAAAGCGCCCGGGTCGATTCAAATTCGGCGCATGTTGCCGACCGATGTCGCGCGCGTGCAAGTCGTTCGACGCTCGGTACGTGAAAACTGCTTATCAAACCCCGGTCGAATCACCGACGGCGACGTCATCGCCCACATGGCTGAATTGGGGCAGGGCTGGGTGAGCGAAATCGACACGAACGACACCCCCGTCATCACCGGCTTTGCCATGGGTCGCCGCGATGGCAACATCTGGGCGCTGTTCATCGACCCAGCCTTCGAAGGCCTTGGGCACGCCAGCGCCTTGCACGACACCATGGTCAACTGGCTATTCGACCAAGGCCTGCAGACCCTGTGGCTCGGCACGGAAAAAGGCACCCGCGCCCAACGCTTCTATGCGCAAAGAGGCTGGCAGCTCGATCCGCCCCATGAGCCACCCGAGGTGCGCATGGTCATGAACCGCCCCAAGTTGAGTGAATAGGACTAGCCCAAAACCGCCCCAGCGGCGTTGCGCCCGACGCGGGTATGCGATGGGTGCCGAGTGTTTTTGCAGGTGTTCAATTTGGATTCCACAAAAATGACCCTGCTTCAATGCGGAAACAGCTCAACCCACGGATCGCAGCCATGCACAGCTCGCGGCCTTCGAGGCCAACAAAAATAATAGCAACAACCCCAATAAATTCAATGACCACAGGCATATTTCTCGTCAAATTTTGCCTCAGCGGTCGTTCTGAGGTGCTTGGGTCATCTCGCACGCCAATTCACCCATTCGTCAACATGTCCCCGTCGGTACACCGTCGTCCACCCAAGCGTCATCCTCATGAAGGCGGAGATCCAGTTTTGGCAGGTTTTGACTCGGCTGACACCTGGATTCCTGCCTTCACAGCCACACAAGCCGGTGCAGGTGCTGGCGCGAGTGCATTTTGCCCTTGCGGTGATTTTATTTACCTCAAATCGGCACTTGGTCACCGGATTTATTGAGTTTGTTGCTATTGATTCGGGACTGATCTGGAGTCAATCGGACGCGAATCTATCGACGAAAAACCGCAGTCAGTACTCGATTCGCAAAGCTCTGACCATGGCGCGATGTCAGCTCGTGGGGTGGATTTGTGCAAGATGGCAGACCTGACCCAATACTGTTCGGTTAACGAAGTGAAATCCATATAAATCAATGACTTACGATTCATCTCATCCATTGGAATGCGTCTTAAACGAACAGTGTTGAGACCTGACCCTCATGTACGCGCACTCATGTACGCGCAAGATGGCAGACCTGACCCGATACTGTTCGGTTAAGTGATTTCCTGCTATGATTCATTTCCGTAACCACCGCGGAGAAGATCATGGCAAGAACCAAAGCTGGACTCGGTGAAGGCGTGAGGCTGGCGGACTTCCTCAGCATGAGTTTGCTTGCGCAGGCAGTACCGACTGCGCAAGTTCACCAAGCGCTGGACGCTTACGACTGCAACTCCCAGCGCACTCGCCGGTTTCCCGCTGTTGCCGGCGTGTACTACGTCATGGCGTTGAGCTTGTATCCCAATACATCGTACGAATCTGTCTACAGCGCCGTCGCTCAGGGTCTGGCTTGGGCTGACGGCGCCGAGCAACCAAAGCCCGTGAGCAAGAGCAGCATCAGTGAACTGCGCACACGCATTGGCGCGCCCCCCTTGCGCGACTTGATGCGCAACTGCTGCCAACCGCTGGCGGATCCTTGTGCCTTGCCCCGAGCGTTTTACGCAGGCCTGCGGCTGGTTGCCATCGATGGCAGCCGCATCGAATTGGCCGACGAGACCAAGATCGAGCAAGAGTTCGGTCGCCCCGGCAGCCGAACAGGCCACTCAGGCTACCCGCAGGCGCAGTGCGCAATCTTGGTGGAGTGCGCAACACATGCCATTTTGTCAGCCGAGATCGGCCCCTACAAGGGCGACGAGTGGGAGCTGTGTCAGCATCTCCTAGGCGCGTTGGAGCCGGGCATGCTGTGCCTGGCTGACCGAGGCTTCAGTGGCGCGGCGCAGTGGCAACAAATGCGAGCGACAGGCGCGCATGTGCTTTGGCGCGCCCGAAGCGACCGCTTGCTGCCGGTGCATGAAGTGCTCGCTGACGGCTCCTATTTGAGCCGCATCGCGCCCACGAAGCAGGCCAAGCCACGCGATCAACTCTCGGGCCAGCCCACGGTTGCCCAAGTGGTGCGAGTTATCGAATACCGCTTGCCAGGCGTGTCGGACGTGTCGGACGTGTCGGACGTGCCAAACGTGCCAGACGTGTCAGACATGTCTGACGCACAAGCGGGCGACAAGCCCTACCGGCTCATCACGAGTTTGCTTGACCCAACCCAAGCACCCGCCCTTGAACTGGCGGCCGTGTATCACCAACGCTGGCAAGTGGAGGCGACGTTTGACGAGCTCAAGACGCACTTGAGCCAAAGCCGCCGGGTGCTGCGCAGCAAGACGCCAGAGCTGGTACGCCAAGAGTTCTACGGCTGGGTGCTGGCGCACTACGCGGTGCGCTGGTTGATGCACCAAGGAGCGGCAAATTCTCAGCAAGCCGACGAAGATTTGTCGTTCACAGCGCAC
>JANOPN010000099.1:0-8293 GCA_031421855.1 Comamonadaceae bacterium | reverse complement strand
GATTGGAATGGCCTGCCTGTTGGTGATCATCATCTGGCCGCGCGCATACATGGTCGCGTCGCTTCAAAACTTGTATTGGTCGGGGAGCAGCGGCCGTTTGGTGCGACCCCAAAGTTACCTGAGCGCCTATGAGTTGGCGGGCGTATTCTTAAAAAATTTGGTGCTGGGGGTTTTTACGCTTGGGCTTTACTGGCCATTTGCAGCCATTGAGACGTGGCGTCTTCGCGTCGAGTCCATGCACTGGAAGTCCAGAGCCGAAGTTGAAGCGCTGATCGATGCCATTGCGCAAGGCGAGACTGAACCCGCCAGCCATCGCGCCGATTGACATCCGTCGTCTGTCGGACTGACGCAAAACCGCCCCAGCCGCGTTGCAGCTCCTAGCGGTGCTATCCGCACGGTCGTCGTCGCTGAGCCTTGCTGGGCCAATTTTGCGTAAGTCCTATTCTGGACAAAAAGCACGGCGGTTTGCTGTCATTTTTGATAGCAACGAACCCAATAGATTCAGCGACCATCTGCCAAAAACTCTCGAAAAAGCATCCGAATTAGGTCTTTGAGGCTCGCCCAGCCTTCCAAGCGCCAAAAATCGCCACGAGACCGGGGATGATGATCATGGCCCAGATGATCTTCTCTAAGTTTGCTTTGACCCAAGGCAGATCGCCAAAAAGGTAGCCTGCAGTGCAAATGCCAAGCACCCAGATGAGTGCGCCGACCACGTTGTAGGTGGTGAATTTGCTTCGGGTCATCTCCGCTACTCCGGCGACAAACGGTACAAATGTTCGAATGAACGGCATGAACCTCGCCAAAACAATGGTGACTGGGCCGTAGCGTTCATAAAAGTCGTGGGCGCGATCGAAGGCGGCGCGATTGAACCACCTGGAATTTTCCCACTGGAACACTTTGGGGCCAAAGTAGCGCCCGATCATGTAGTTGCACTGATCGCCCAAAATGGCCGCGACGATCAAAACCCCCATCGCCAGCGGCAAGTTCATCAAGCCGACACCGCACATCGCCCCTACGATGAACAAGAGAGAGTCACCTGGCAAAAATGGCATCACCACAACACCCGTTTCGGTAAAAACAATCGCGAACAGCAAAACATAAATCCACGGACCGTAGGCTTGAACAAACCGAATCAAGTACTGGTCGATGTTGACAATGAAGTCGATGCCCAGATGGGCTAGTTGCATGAGGGTGTCCATGGGCGGCGATCATATCGACGCGGCGGCCGTTTGGGCTTGTAAGCCCCTAAAATTGGCGCACACGACCAGCAGATGAGACCCGTTTGAATACACCTGACCCCTTGCGCCGCAGCATCAAATCCTTGCCAGATGATTTGATCAGCCAAATTGCGGCAGGTGAGGTGGTGGAGCGCCCAGCGTCTGTGGTTCGCGAGTTGGTCGACAACGCCGTCGACGCCGGTGCGCGGCGCATCGTCGTGCGGCTGGGGTCGGGCGGCGTGCGTTTGATTCGGGTTGAGGACGACGGCGCGGGCATTGCGGCGACTGAGCTTGCGCTAGCCGTGCGCCGCCACGCGACCAGCAAGATTGCCTCGCTGAGCGACCTGGAGTCAGTGAGGACGATGGGGTTTCGGGGCGAGGCGCTGGCTGCGATTGGGTCGATTGCCGAGTTGGTGATCACATCGCGTGAGCAAAGTGATTCTGCGGTCGACGCTGCGTCAGCCCGCATGCTGGACGCGCGAACGGGCGAGATTGAGCCGGCGGCCCGGGAAGTGGGCACGACGGTCGAGGTGCGCGAGCTGTTTTTTGCAACGCCGGCACGGCGCAAATTCCTCAAAAGCGACGCAACGGAGCTCGCGCACTGCGTTGAAGCCGTTCGCCGCCACGCCTTGGCTCGGCCAGGTGTGGCGTTTGAGGTGTGGCACGAAGGTAAATTGATTGAGCAGTGGCGTGCGGGCAGTGCGCTTGAGCGCATGCAAAGCGTCATGGGCGACGAATTTGCCGATTCGGCGTTGGACTTGAGCTTTGAGGCCGGGCCGGTGCAGATCAGCGGCTGGATTGGCACGCCGGACGTCGCGCGTTCGCGGGCTGACATGCAATATGCATACGTTAACGGGCGGTACGTACGCGAAAAAGTCAGCACCCACGCCGCCCGCCAAGCGTATGCCGACGTGCTCCATGGACATCGTCAGCCGTGCTATTTGCTGTTCATGCAAGTCGACCCGCAGCGGGTGGATGTGAACGTGCACCCAACGAAGATTGAAGTTCGGTTCACCGAGAGCCGCGAGGTTCACCAAGCTGTTTTTCGTGCGGTTTCGCAAGCGCTGGCGCGACCCCGAGCGGGGCAGGAATCGGGGCAAAAATCGAGTCAAGTGGGGGGTGATGCGGACGTGAGCGAGGGGCAAGGGCAAGGGCATGGGCATGCGATTGAGCCGCAAGTTCAAGCCAGGCCGTGGTCGCAAGGTGCCATGCATTTTGTGTCGGAGCGCGGCAATCAGTCATTTGGTCAGTCGTTTGGCCAATACGCCAGCGGCCGCGTCGGCGACGACGCGATGCAAACTCTGCAAGCTTTGTGGGGGCAGCCCAAACCCGCTGATGCGCAGTCACCACCTGCGCAATCGGCTGAACCGGCTGAACCCGTTGAAATTTGGCCCTTGGGGCGAGCGTTGGCCCAACTGCAAGGCATCTACATCTTGGCAGAAAACGCCCAAGGGTTGGTGATTGTCGACATGCACGCTGCGCATGAGCGCATTGTCTACGAGGGGTTCAAGGCGCAGTTGGACGCGCCCGGCGCGAACGTGAGCACGCAGGCCTTGCTGATTCCAGTGACGTTTGCCGCGACTGCGCAGGAGGTTGCCACGGCGCAGTCAAGCGAATTGGCGTTGGTTCGACTGGGGCTTGAGGTGACGGCGTTTTCGGCCAAAACCTTGGCTGTGCGAAGCTTGCCCGCCCTGTTGGCAGGGGCCGACGCAGTCAATTTGGTTCGCAGCGTGCTGGCCGAGCTCGCCCAACATGGATTGAGCCATGTGTTGGAGCGGGCCGAGCATGAATTGTTGTCAACCATGGCCTGCCACGGCGCGGTTCGGGCCAATCGGCGGCTGACAGTGGAAGAGATGAATGCGCTCTTACGCCAAATGGAGCGCACACCGCGCTCAGACCAGTGCAACCATGGTCGCCCGACGTGGCGCCAGGTGAGCATCAAGGAGCTGGACGCTTTGTTCATGCGCGGGCGTTGATGAGAGTCGCGATCGAGCCCAAATCAGGCAAAGCTGTCACCGACCGCATGCCGGTGGTGTTGATACTGACTTTGTTGCTGGGTATTCAGCCCATCACCACCGATTTGTATCTGCCTGCCTTGCCTGCTTTGAGTAGTGCCTTGGGCGCGAGTCAGTTGCAATCGCAGTTGACGCTGACGGCGCTGTTACTGGCGTTCGGTGTGTCGCAATTGGTCTGGGGACCGGTTTCAGACCGTTTTGGGCGGCGGCCGGTTTTGCTGGTGGGGTTGGGGTTCTATTGTTTGGCCGGCGTGGGTGCGGCACTATCAAACAGCATTGACCCGCTCATCGTTTGGCGAGCGCTTCAAGGCGTTGGCATGGGCGCAGCGGTCATGGCTGCTCGCGCCATCGTGCGCGACCTGTACGCGCCGGCGGAAGGCGCCAAAGTGCTGGCAAAAGGTTTGGGCGGGCTGGGTGCGGTGGCCGTTGTCTCGGCGCCGTTGGGTGGTTTGCTCACCTTGCTGTTTGACGCACGCTCCGCGTTGCTGGCCTTGAGCCTGTACGGCGTCATCACGGCGGTATTGATTGCCCGGCGCTGCACCGAAACACTGCCTGAGCCCCGACTTGACGCGTTGCACGGTGCTCAGTTGATCCGCACTTGGATGCGCATATCGAGCCACCCCATGTTTTGGGCCTATTGCTTGTCGGCGACGTTCAGCTACGCGGGTTTGTTCACGTTTTTGGCGTCTTCTTCGTTTGTGTTCATCGGCGTGCTGGGTGATTCGCCGCTGATGTACGGCGCGTTCATGGCGGGTATGTCGCTTGTTTATATGGGTGGCACGTTTTTGTGCCGCTTCTTGCTCGGGCGAGTCGGCATGCAGCGTGCGTCTCACATTGGCGGTTTTGTCACCCTGACCGGTGGCGCGCTTGTGGCCGCGAGCGGGTGGCTTGATTGGGCGCACGGACCGCTGGGTTCATGGGCCATCATGCTGCCGTATTTTGTGTTCATGGTCGGCCATGGCATTCACCAGCCGATAGGTCAGGCGGGCTGCACCGCACCGTTCGCCGACAGCGCGGGCGCAGCCTCTGCACTCAACGGCTTTGTGATGATGGTCGTGGCCTTTTGTATGGGCCTTTGGCTCGGTGCGAGCTTGGACAACACGGTGCTGCCGCTCACCAACGGGGTTGCGTTTTGGAGCGTGTGCATCGCGCTCAATGCCTGGACACTCGTGCAGCGTTTTGGAAAGCCGCCCGCCAAATGAGTTCGATCCCCAAACCCCGTTGGCTGTGCATTGCCGGGCCGACCGCATCGGGCAAGACGCGGGTTGCTTTGGCCTTGGCCAAAAGCTTCGATGCCGAGGTCATCAGCATGGATTCAGCCCTTGTGTTCAAGGGCATGGACATTGGTACGGCCAAACCCAGCGCCGCGCAGCGGGCGGACGTGCCCCATCACTTGATCGATGTGCGCGAGCCCTTTCAAGCCTACAGCGCAGCCGACTTTGCCCGCGACACGCTGGCCTTGACCGCTCAGATCAACGCCCGAGGCCGACTGGCCCTGATCGTTGGTGGCACCATGCTGTATCACCGAGCGCTTGTTGACGGTTTGGCCGATTTGCCGGTTGCAGATGCCGTCACGCGCCACGCGATCGAGGCCGACGCTGCCGCGCTGGGGTGGCCGGGCGTGCACGCGCAGTTGGCGGTGTTTGACCCGATCACCGCGGAGCGACTAAGCCCGAACGACTCGCAGCGCATCCAGCGTGCCGTGGAGGTTTGGCGCATGAGTGGCAAAGCGCTCTCAGAGTGGATTGCTGAGCAAAACCGCCCCGAGCGACTTGACTTGCCACTGTTGAGCCTAGAGCCGGTCAAGCGCTTGTGGCTCCACGCGCAGATTCGCTTGCGTTTTGAAGCGATGCTGCACGCGGGTTTGGTTGATGAGGTGCTGGCCCTTCGGTCGCGCGGCGATCTGAACGCCGACATGACAGCCATGCGCTGCGTGGGCTACCGACAAACTTGGGAGCTGCTTGACGCGGGCGTGCAAGGCGCAGATTTGCACCAGCAATTGATGCAAACCGGGGTTGCCGCCACACGCCAACTGGCCAAACGACAACTCACTTGGATGCGCAGCCTGCCCGAGCGTCAGGTGTTGGCATGCGACAGCTTGGCCCCAGACGCATTGGTTGAAGCCGCTCACGCCTGGGCAGCGTCTAAACTGGTTTTGTAGTCATCTTTTAATGAATTTTATGGAAAATCGCCCCTTGGTCACCGGATCTATTCGGTTTGTTGCTATTATTTTTGCACTTTTTGTCGCATCGCTCAGCGGCTGTACCACGTCGTTACCGGCAGGCGATGCATGCCAAATTGGCCACCCCGATGCCAAGTTCACGATGGGCGCTGGCTTCATGCGAGCCGATGTCTTGGCGCAGGGCATGGACGCCGCCCAGCGAAGCCGACTGGGCATGTTTGGCAATGCGCTCATGGTTCGCACGGTTGCGGCTGGCCTTCCCGCGTCTCGAGCGGGTTTGGTCGTTGGTGACCGGGTCGTGCGGATCAATGGCTTCGTGGTTCCTGACGTGATCGATGCCAACGCGCAAGTCGCGCGCCACATTGACGCCACATTGCGCAGCGGTGGCGAAATCAAAATTGATGTGGTGCGTCGGTTTGCCACCTCAAACGCCGGTGCGACCGTGATCCAGCTGCTCAATCACAGCGTCACGGTCACGCCCGAGCTGACTTGTTCGTCACCCGATTCCCAGTTGTGATTGACCCCACGCCCGTTGTCAGCCTGACCGGCTTGGGCAAGCGCTACGGCGATGTGGCCGTGTTTGAGGGCGTCAATTTGTCCGTTCAAGCGGGTGAGTTTGTCGCCATCGTCGGTGACTCTGGCGTTGGCAAGTCCAGCTTGCTCAATTGCCTGGGCGGGCTCGACACCTGGAACGAGGGCCATTTGCACGTCTGCGGGCAAAACCTCGCCAGCCTGAATGACGATGCACTGGCGCACTTGCGCCGAGCAAAAATCGGTTTCGTTTTCCAGGCTTTTCACGTGTTGCCCCATCTCGATGTGGCGCAAAACATCGGTTTGCCGCTCGTGCTGTTGGGCAAAAGCCTGCGAGACCCAAGCTACACGGCGCGTGTCGATGAAGTCATGGCGGCCGTGGGTTTAGACGGCTTGGGCACTCGCCTGCCGGGGCAATTGTCGGGTGGGCAACTCCAGCGCGTCGCCATTGCGCGCGCCATCGTCCACCGACCCGCATTGATTTTGGCCGACGAGCCCACAGGTAACCTCGACCCAACCACCGCGCTGCGGGTGATGGACGTGCTGAGCGATCAGGCGCGCCTAGGCGGCAGCGCCTTGGTGCTGGTGACGCACTCCGAAGTCGCGGCGCAGCGGGCAACGCGGCGACTGCGCCTCACACACGCGGGGCTTGAGGAAATTTTTCAACCGACTGGAGATTCGCAATGAACATGCACGAAATTGACTACAAAATCCATGGCGACGACATGCAATTTGTCGAGTGTGAGCTTGACCCTGGCGAGGCCATGATTGGCGAGGCGGGCAGCCTCATGTTCATGGAGCAGGGCATCGACATGGACACCACCTTTGGCGATGGTGGCGCGCACAACAGCGGCTTTTTTGGCAAGCTTGTCGGCGCTGGCAAGCGCCTAATCACCGGCGAGTCGCTTTTCACCACGGTTTACACCAACGAAGCCAGCGTGAAGCGCAAAGTCGCGTTTGCCGCACCGTACCCCGGCAAGATCATCCCAGCCGATTTGAGCCAGCTCGGCGGCACACTGATTTGCCAAAAAGACTCGTTTTTATGCGCCGCCAAGGGCGTGAGCATCGGCATCGCGTTTCAGCGCAAGCTGGGTGCAGGCTTCTTTGGTGGTGAAGGCTTCATCATGCAAAAGCTTGAAGGCGACGGATTGGCCTTCATGCACGCAGGCGGCACGATCTTGCGTCGCGAACTCAGTGTGGGCGAGACGCTGCGGGTCGACACCGGTTGCTTGGTGGCATTGAGTCCCAGCGTCAACTACGACATCCAATTTGTTGGCAAAGTCAAAACCGCACTTTTTGGCGGCGAAGGCCTGTTTTTCGCAACCCTCAGCGGCCCCGGCACCGTGTGGCTGCAAAGCCTGCCATTTTCGCGCTTGGCCAGCCGCATTTTTGCCGCAGCTCCGCAACGCGGCGGCAGCAAAGAAGAAGGCTCCGTCCTGGGGGGCATCGGTGCGGGTGGTTTATTGGGCGGTGTTTTAGGTGGCGACAACGACTGACATTTGGGATATTCCAACAGACAGTGTTCGAGCACATCTTCAAAAACGTCGACTACATGCCTAACAAAGAAGCAGGCTGCACTGGCGCGCTGGACTACACCGAGTAATCGTCTTGGCGGCATCATGGACGATATTGCCGCGGCCGCCGAGGTGCTGGCGAAGATTCGGCCGCTGCTTTGACAACTATCGAACGCGCGCTCACTCTAAAATCAAAGCATGCATTCCGCCATCGCCCAACACCGTGCAGGCATATCCGCCATCTGCCAGCGCTACCGCATCAGCCGGCTAGAGGTATTTGGCTCGGCCGCGCGGGCCATTGATTTTAATCTGGCGACCAGCGATGCTGATTTTTTGGTGGAATTCGCACCCGATGCGCAACCCGGACTGAACGCCTTCTTCGGTGCCAAGGCCGATTTGGAAAAATTGCTGGGCCGTGGGGTCGATTTGGTTGAGCCGGCTGCGGTTCGCAACCCCTACGTGCTGGCCGACATCAACCGCCACCGCGAAGCCATCTATGCAGCGTGACCCACGCGCTTTCCTGTGGGATGTGCGCGAGGCCGCGCTGGCCATTCAATCCTTCACATCGAATATGGATGCGTCCGCCTACGCTGACAACGACCTAGCGCAGTCGGCCGTGGAGCGCAAATTCGAGATCATTGGCGAAGCACTCAACCAGTTGGCGAGGGTGGACGCAGTTTTAGCCGCTCGCGTTCCAGACTTGCCGCAAATCGTCGCATTTCGCAACCAGCTCATTTACGGCTATGCCACGGTGAAAGTTGGCACAGTCTGGAACGTGCTGCAAAACGCCCTGCCGCCTTTGGTAGTTGCGGTGCAGGCCTTGCTCGATGAGCT
>JANOPN010000098.1:0-2108 GCA_031421855.1 Comamonadaceae bacterium | reverse complement strand
GGTGCTTGCAAAAGCGGGCAAAACCGAGGCGGACGTGGATTGGTTGATCCCGCATCAAGCCAATATTCGCATCATGCAAAGCACCGCCAAGCGACTCAAAATTGCCGACTCCAACGTCGTGGTGACGGTTGATCAGCATGGGAACACCTCGGCTGCGTCCATTCCGTTGGCCCTAGATGCCGCCGTGCGCGATGGCCGTGTTCAATTGGGCCACACGGTGCTTTTAGAAGGCGTTGGCGGCGGATTCACTTGGGGTGCAGTACTCCTAAATATGTAGCATCTAACTCAATAGATCCGGTGACCAAGAGCATATTTGTTCAATATTTTTGCCAATTTGGTCTTTTTGACCCAGTTTAGGACGCGCCAACCATGACGACACCGTTCGCATTTGTTTTTCCCGGGCAGGGCTCGCAGTCCGTTGGCATGCTCGATGCTTGGGGCGACCACCCTGTTGTCAAAGCGTGTTTGTCTGAAGCCAGTGATGCCCTTGGCGAGGACATTGGCGGGCTCATTTCGAGTGGCCCCAAAGAGCTGCTTGGCCTCACCACCAACACCCAGCCCGTGATGCTCGTCGCCGGAGTGGCTGCTTTTCGGGTTTGGATGAGCGACGTGGGTGTCGCGCCTGCGGTTGTCGCAGGGCATTCTCTTGGTGAGTACAGTGCGCTGGTCGCGGCGAACTCGCTGAGCTTGGGTGACGCGGTGTCCTTGGTCCGGTTTCGGGCTCAAGCCATGCAAGACGCGGTACCGGTCGGTGTTGGCGCGATGTCGGCAGTTTTGGGCATGCCATCACAGGATGTAGTTGCGATTTGCGAAGAGTCTTCCGCCGCGTCGGGCGAGGTCGTCGAGGCGGTCAATTTCAATGATCCGGCTCAAACCGTCATCGCAGGCAGCGCTGCCGGTGTCGCCCATGCCAGCGAACGACTCAAGGCACGTGGTGCGAAACGCTGCCTGCCACTGCCGGTTTCGGCGCCTTTTCATTCGAGCCTGATGAAACCAGCCGCTAAGCGACTGGAAGAGCGGCTGGCCTCGACTGTGATCTTGCCGCCGACCATTGCACTCATCAACAACATCGACGTGGCCGTTGAGAGTGACCCCGTGCGAATTAAATCGGCACTCGTTCGGCAAGCGGCCGGGCCGGTTCGGTGGGTTGAATCGGTTCAAGCCATCGCCTTGCACCGCGTAGGACATGTTGTCGAATGCGGGCCAGGCAAGGTGTTGATGGGCATGTGCAAGCGAATCGATGCGCAAATGCAGGCGACATGTGTGTTTGACCCCGAAAGTTTGACCGCCGCGCGCGCGGCGTTGGCTCTTTAACCAGATAACTCTTTTACATGACCACTTCAACCCCTCAAATTGCCTTGGTCACCGGTGCCACGCGCGGCATTGGTGCTGCTATTGCCAAGGCGCTTAGCGAACGCGGCATGATCATCATCGGCACCGCCACAACTGACGAAGGCGTAGAAAAAATCACAGCCGCTGGGTTTGCGACCGGAGTGAAGCTGGATGTCACCGATGCCGCCGCAGTTAATGCATTGATTGACAATCTGACGAAATCGCATGGCGGCGTATCGGTTTTGGTCAACAACGCAGGCATCACACGCGACACCTTGGCCATGCGCATGAAAGACGACGATTGGGA
Organism: Comamonadaceae bacterium; assembly: GCA_031421855.1. GTDB lineage: Bacteria > Pseudomonadota > Gammaproteobacteria > Burkholderiales > Burkholderiaceae_C > JAAFHN01. The sequence continues at coordinate 469 of JANOPN010000098.1, read as the reverse complement.
CGGTGTCCTCGACACCAATTTAAAAGCGGTTTTTCGCCTGTGTCGTGCGGTGATGCGGTCGATGATGAAGCAACGCTACGGTCGGATCATCAACATCACCAGCGTCGTGGGTGCAACGGGGAACCCTGGCCAAGCCAATTACGCTGCAGCCAAGGCTGGCGTGGTCGGTCTCAGCAAAAGCCTCGCGCGTGAACTGGCTTCGCGCGGCATCACGGTCAATTGTGTCGCCCCCGGTTTCGTGTCGACCGACATGACTGCATCGCTGTCTGATGTGCAACAGGAGGCACTTTTGAGTCAAATTCCCCTTGGGCGCATGGGGCGTGCCGACGAAATCGCGCACGCAGTGGCCTGGCTCGCCTCCAGCGAATCCAGCTACATAACGGGTCAAGAAATCCACGTCAACGGTGGCATGTTGATGTAAGCTGACGATCACGATCAGCCACTCAGGTGGCGTTAGCAAGCAATTTAC
>JANOPN010000097.1:0-1574 GCA_031421855.1 Comamonadaceae bacterium | reverse complement strand
GTGGCGTTGGCCCGGGCCATGGCGCTGGACCCCGAACTCATCATGTACGACGAGCCGTTTTCAGGGCTCGACCCGATTTCATTGGGCACTGCGGCCCGCTTGATTCGCCAGTTGAACGATTCCATGGGGCTGACCAGCATTGTGGTGTCGCACGATCTGGACGAAACCTTTGGCATTGCCGACAAAGTCATTATTTTGGCCAACGGCAAAATTGCGGCACAGGGCACACCCGATGAGGTTCGCCACAGCAGCAGCCCGCTGGTGCAACAGTTTGTCAATGCCAGGCCCGATGGGCCGGTGCAGTTTCATTACCCGGGGCCTACGGTCGAGCAGGATTTTTCCGCGCAGATGGAGGGCCGGTCATGATGTCTTTGAAGCCCTCTGACATCGGCTTTGCCGTGCGTTCCAAATTTGCCGACCTGGGTGCTGGCACGCGGTTGTTTTTGCGGCTGGTCGCTTTGCTGGTGCCCACTTTCAAGCGTTTTTCCTTGGTGCGCGACCAGATTCATTTTTTGGGCAACTACTCGCTGGCCATCATCACGGTGTCTGGGCTGTTCGTCGGTTTTGTCCTCGGGTTGCAGGGCTACTACACCTTGCAGCGCTATGGCGCGTCTGAGGCGCTGGGGCTGCTGGTGGCCTTGAGCTTGGTCCGCGAACTGGGGCCGGTCATCACCGCTTTGCTGTTTGCCGGGCGTGCTGGCACGTCGCTCACAGCAGAAATTGGTTTGATGAAGGCGGGTGAGCAATTAAGCGCCATGGAAATGATGGCCGTTGACCCAGTTCGCCGCATTTTGGCACCGCGCTTTTGGGCCGGTGTCATCACCATGCCTTTGCTGGCGGCGGTTTTCAGTGCAGTGGGCGTGGTGGGTGGCTGGGTGGTGGGCGTGCTGATGATCGGCGTGGATTCCGGCGCGTTTTGGAGCCAGATGCAAGGCGGCGTGGACATTTGGCGCGACGTGGGCAACGGCGTTTTGAAGAGCGTGGTGTTCGGCTTCACCGTGTCGTTTGTGGCGCTGCTGCAAGGCTTCATTGCGCAACCCACGCCCGAGGGCGTGTCACGCGCGACCACGCGCACGGTCGTGGTCGCGTCCCTGGCCATTTTGGCGCTTGATTTCGTGTTAACCGCGCTGATGTTCAGCATCTAGCGCCCAAAGTCACCATTTTTTCGACAGAACTCAAATGCAACGCTCAGCCAATGACTTTTGGGTCGGCCTGTTTGTCCTGATCGGCGGGGCAGCGCTGTTGTTTTTGGCCCTGCAATCGGCCAATCTGCTGACCTTGAATTTTCAAAGCAATTACAGAGTCACCGCCAAATTTGACAACATAGGCGGTATCAAGCCCAAGGCGCCCGTCAAAAGCGCTGGTGTGGTGGTGGGGCGGGTTGAGTCCATCACATTTGATGACAAATCTTTTCAAGCCAGCGTCACTTTGGCGATGGAAAACCGTTACGCTTTTCCCAAAGACAGCTCCTTGAAAATTTTGACCAGTGGCTTGCTGGGCGAGCAGTACGTGGGCATTGAGGCGGGCGCGCAAGACAAAAATCTGGCCTCGGGCGACACCATCACCACCACGCA